>JAHEZE010000172.1 GCA_023251235.1 Sphingobacteriales bacterium
GGCTTGCACTACTGATAATTCTTTTTGCTCCGGGCTTAATAAATTTTGAAAAATGCCCGATATAATAATAGGAGTTTGTATAAATAAGATTGCCGGTTTTTGTATCTGCATGCATAGGAGCGAAACAAAAATTCCCTACATGATTGGGTCCACCGGTTTCATCTAATAGAATATTCCAATCTGTCCAGGCAACTGCGCCGCTATTAAAATCATGAATCATAGAACGGCCATATTGTTCGCCCAGCCTCCAACTATTTATCTGTGTTGGATTAAATCTATCGGCACAACCTTCGGTAAATAAAATATTTTTATCAGGATAAGCTTTATTAACCAATGCTACATTATCAAACATCTCATCGCCGCCACTCCAGGGTTCGTACCAATGAAAACCGATGCCCCATGCATATTTGGCTGCTACAGGATCATCAAAATAAGTTTGTACTCTTTGATAGATCAAATCACGGTTATGGTCCCAAACAATTATTTTTTTATCAGCAAGGCCTTCTCTCTTCATTGTTGGGCCAAGAAAATTTTTCAGAAAATCTCTTTCTTCTTCAGCAGTATAAATACAACTTTCCCAGGTTTGCTTTGCCATCGGTTCATTCTGAATGGACAATCCCCAGATGGGAATGTTTTCTTTTGCATAAGCCTTAATGAATTTTGTATAATAATTCGCCCAGCTCTGATAAAATTCAGGTTTTAATTTTCCACCGTGGAGCATATCATTATTGTCTTTCATCCATGCGGGTGGACTCCATGGGCTTGCAAACATGGTAAGTTTTCCTCCTGCTGCCTTTAGTACTTCTTTTATAAACGGAATCCGGAATTGCTTATCATGATCAATGCTGAAAGATTTTAAATCTTTATCACCTTCATTCACATAAGTATAACTGGCACTACTGAAATCGCTACTATGAATACTAGTTCTTGCAAATGTGTAACCGATGCCTTTTTCTTTATCATAATAAGCCTGAAGAAATTCCTGTTGTTTTTCTTTAGATAGTTTGGCAAATGTTTCTGCCGAAGCATCCGTCAATGCCCCTCCAATACCTAAAAATGTCTGAAAAGTTTTAGAAGGATCTACAAAAACACAGATTTGTGTTTCAAAAGGCTGGCCCATATCTTTAAAAGATAAGGTGCCCATGGGGCTCAACCGGTATTCTGTACTGTCTGCAGTGGTATAGACACTAATTTTTTTACCAGTTACTGAAAATAAAGCATGTTGAGCCTGGATTTTATTATTAACTAAGCAGGTAATCAACAAAATGGAGATTGCCATTAGATAGGATTTCATAATCATCAAAAATTTAAATTGTGTTTACCAAATATACGTTTCTATTTTCCTTGCTTACATGATTGCCGGCATTTTTCCATTTATCATTTTCGTCACAAAACCAAATTAACCTTCGTATAACTTTGTAAAAAACTTTAAACAACATGAATACAACAAGAACTAACCACGAGATAGACTACAAAATTTATGGGGAAGAGCTTCAGTTTGTAGAAGTGGAGCTTGATCCCAATGAAACTGCTATTGCTGAAAGTGGAGCCATGATGATGATGGATGATGGCGTCCAGATGCAAACCATTTTTGGTGATGGCAGCCAGCAGCAAAACAGTGGGTTACTTGGAAAATTAATGAGTGCCGGCAAAAGAGTTCTTACTGGTGAAAGTCTTTTTATGACTGCATTCACCAATGTGGGGCAGGGAAAAAAGAAAGTAAGTTTTGCAGCGCCTTATACAGGCAAAATCATTCCGATTGATTTACAACAACTCGGCGGTACCATCATTGCGCAAAAAGACGCATTTCTTTGTGCCGCAAAAGGAGTAAGTGTGGGTATTCATTTTCAAAAAAAATTAGGGACAGGTATTTTTGGCGGGGAAGGATTTATTATGGAAAAAATTCAGGGCGATGGAATGGCGTTTTTACATGCCGGCGGATTTATTATTGAAAGGGAATTGAAGCCGGGTGAAATATTGAAGATTGATACCGGTTGTATTGTAGCTTATACACCATCTGTTGATTTTGATATTGAATTTGTACGTGGTATAAAAAACATTGTTTTTGGCGGCGAAGGATTATTCTTTGCTACACTTCGCGGCCCGGGAAAAGTATGGATTCAATCATTACCCATTAGCCGGTTGGCCAGCCGGATAGTTGCTTATGGTACCTGGCACAGAAAAGAAGAAGGAGGAATATTAGGAGGGTTGGGAAATATATTAGATGGTGATGGATTATAAATGAATTACAGGAATTAAATGAGACTTGCTTGCGGCAGGTCTTTTTTAATTTATCTGCCGTAAATTCGCAGCACAATTTTTAAAAGATGATTCGTAAACAGGAAACACTTTCAGACGTAGTTATAAAATTTGCAGGCGATAGCGGAGATGGGATGCAATTGACCGGCTCGCAGTTTACCAACAATACTGCCATGATGGGAATTGACCTTGCTACTTTTCCCGACTTTCCGGCAGAGATCCGTGCACCTCAGGGAACATTGCCCGGCGTTAGTGGATATCAGTTGCGCTTTTCCAGTAACCCGGTTTTTACTCCCGGAGATTTGTGTGATGTACTGGTTGCCATGAATGCAGCTGCTCTTAAAACAAATCTGAAACAACTGAAGAAAGGCGGAAAAATTATCGCCAATACTGATGGTTTTGATGCAAAGAATCTTCGCCTGGCAGCTTATATGGAAGGAGTAAATCCATTGGAAGACGGCAGTCTTGATAACTATGAGCTGATAAAAATGGATGTAACGAAAATGACCCGTGAGGCATTGAAGGAAATTACCATGGGGATGAAAGAAAAAGACAGGGCAAAAAATATGTTTGTGCTTGGTTTTCTTTATTGGATGTACAACAGAAGCATGGATAATACTGTTAGCT
>JAHEZE010000121.1 GCA_023251235.1 Sphingobacteriales bacterium
TTACTGTGTTAAAATGTAAACCCAGATTACCATCTTGCTGCATGGATATCAGATGCTGGCTCAAATAAATGAGATTATCTTTATTCAGGCCAAGTTCCCTGTTCTTTGTATGAATTATCTGTTGATAGATAATAATTGTACATATAATTAAGGCCACCGATATTACAAATTGTAGTACCACCAGGCCTTTCCTTACAAATGATGCGCCCCATTGTGTGTTTAACTTCATTCCTTTCAGCACTATGATTGGATTGAAGGATGAAAGATAAAAAGCCGGATAGCTTCCTGCTATCAATCCGCATAACAATCCAATTGCAATCAAGGCCGTGAGATGTGATGGATAAAAAGGATGCAACAGCATATGTTTATTGACCAAGCTGTTAAATGCAGGCAATAGTAATGCTGATAACATTACGGATAATACTACAGCAATAAATGACATTAGAATTGCTTCTGTTAAAAACTGACCCACTAATGATCCCTTTCCCGATCCCATTACTTTCCTGACACCAACCTCCCTGGCTCTTTGTTCAGAACGGGCAGTAGAAAGATTCATAAAATTGATGCAGGCAATGATCAGAATGATCCATGCAATAAGACTGAACAGCTTTACAATTTTTATGCGGCCACCACTTTGCTTGCCTGCTACAAATTTGTTTCGCAAACGCCAATCTTTGATAGTAAACAGGAATGGCTTTGCTATTGCTGAACTGTCTTTTGATTGAATGAAGCCATAAAGTTTTTTATTTGTTTCTGCAAGATCAGATGATGGATCTAATTCTGCATAAGTCATTATACCGTTATTTCCCCATGATTTTAACCACTCATTTTCTTTCCTGTAAATTTCAAAAGGCACAAGCCATTCGAGGTTTTGAAACCTGGCATTATCCGGAAAGTTCTTATAAACACCGCCAATTGTATATTCCTGCCTGTTATCTAACTTCAGCATTTGTCCTAATACATCCGTCGAATTGAAAATTTTCTTCGCCAGTGTTTCGGAAATAACTATGGAATACAACTGATCGAAAGCATGGTTCGCATTTCCTTTTATAAATTCAAAATTGAACATTGACAGAAAAGAAGGTTCGGCATGCATACCATCAGCGTAAAGGCTTTTTTCATCTTTTGCAATCAATGTTCTTTCTCCCCAGGTAGCACGGGCACTATTTTTTATACCTGGAATTTCATCCTTCATAGCAGGAGCCAATAATCCGGGAGTAGCAGAAAATGTAAATGTTTCTCCTCCATAAGTCTGGTTTCCCATCACCTGGTAAAGATGATCCCGGTTAGTGAAATAATGATTAAAGGTCAGTTCATCTTCCACCCATAAAAAAATTAAAGAAGTGCAGGTGATTCCTATCGCAAGTCCCAAAATGTTGAGAAAGCTGAAAGTTTTATTTTTCCAGAGATTTCGAATCGTTATTTTAAAATAGTTTTTAATCATGGCGTTACATTTATTCAGTTCTCAAACTTTTCACCGGTTTGGCAATAGCAGCTTTCAGAGTATTCAGGCTAACCACTACCAGGGCCAATAAGAGTATTAACAAACCAACCGCACCAAATAACCAGATGCTGATATAAATGCGATCCGGATATTTTTCTAACCAATTATTCATAAACCACCATGCCAGTGGCGTGGCAATAACAAATGCTATTAATACCAGTTTTAAAAAATCTTTTGAAATAAGCAGTAGCAATTGTTGCAGCGTTGCTCCCAATACTTTGCGGATGCCAATTTCACGAACACGTTTTTCAATAGTAAATGAAGCAAGACCGGCAAGACCAATGCAACAAATAAAAATAGCAAGCCCGGCAAATATGTTCGTGATGCGGCTGATCAGGTTTTCTGTTAAAAACTTTTTTCCGAATTCTTCATCAACAAATTTGTAATCGAAAGGATAGGCAGGATTATATTTTTTAAACACTTGTTCGATTGCCTTTACTGCCTGTTGAGGTTTTACGGAAGACACTAACCTGATGTTTATAGAATTAACGTTATCAGGATCAAAGTAAACAAGCATCGGGTCAACTGCTTTGAAAGGAGATTCCATCACCAGATTACTGGTAACACCAATGACATTATATTTTTGATTGCCATACCTTAGTTGTGTACCAATCGGATTTTTCAATCCCATTGCCTTAACGGCAGCCTCATTAATTATCATGTTTGATGAATCTGCAGGTGTCCCCGAAAAATCTTTCCCCTGAAGGATCTTAACATCCATTGTTTTTGTATAATCAATATCGGTTGCCATACTGGCTACGATCAATTCTGCACCAGCGGGTTTTCCATCCCAATCAGGGGCAGGTGCTTTCCACCACACTTCTGTTACAGGAGAAAATGATCTGTTCACTGCACTGATCAAGCCGGTTTTAAAGAGGTCATCTTTTATGGCTGCAAAATTTTTCTGTGTATCTGCTGTTGATGGAATCATGAGAAGATTATCAGGATTATAACCGATATCCCGATTTTTAATATGCTGTATCTGCCGGTAAATAATGATAGTTGCTGAAATAAGCAGAATAGAAATTGCAAATTGTCCTACTACAAGAATATGTCTTGGCAAGGCAGATTTTTTTCCTGCAAGAAAAGTACCTTTTAAAACCCTGACAGGACTGAATGATGAAAGATATAAGGCCGGGTAACTGCCAGCAACGATGCCGGTGAAAAGTATTAATGCCAAAGCGGCTAACCAAAAAAGAGGCTGCGATACCTCTAATGACAGATGCTTATCAACTAACCCATTGAAAGCGGGTAATAATAAATAAACTGCAAGTATTGAAAGAGCAAAGCCCATTGATGCCAGAATAATTGATTCGGAGAAGAATTGAAATATCAATTGCCCTTTGCCGGAACCCAATGTTTTTCTCACTCCCACTTCTCTTGCTCTTTTTTCAGAACGGGCAGTAGAAAGATTCATAAAATTGACACAGGCAATCAATAAAATAATAATTGCAATGATGCTAAACAGCCGGATATATTCAATCATACCTCCTGTGTTTTTCCCGTCTTTAAATTCGCTATACAATCTCAGTTTGCCAAAAGGGAAGGCAAAATAGGTGCTTATTTTTTTATCATCCGGATCATGTTGGTATTTAATAGTATTAATATTTTTTTCGAGCATTGCTATATTTGTTCCGGGATTCGTTTGCAGAAAAACGATCCATGAAGAATTCTGCCATTGCCCCATTGATCTTTTTATATACCCGTCTGAATAATTAAATGTCATAATGTAATCAAACCGGAGAGTGGAGTTGTCTGGGACATCCGCTACAACAGCAGTAACTTTCAAATCAGTATTATTATCAACCCTTACGGTCTTATTTACCGGATCCTCATTGCCGAACAGTGATTTGGCGGTGGATTGTGTCAATACAATTGAAGATGGATCGGTAATGGCTGTTTGTGCATTGCCTTTAATGAACTTCCATGAAAACATATCAAAGAAATGTTCACTTACGGTATACCCTTCTTTTTTTAATTTATTATCACCATAACTAAGATTACGCGGCTGCCTGTTTGTTGTAACAACAGCATATTTTACCTGCGAACTTCCTTTTTCAATTGTACTTGCCAGAGGCAGCACCATGTTCTCATCAGTAAAAATCTGGTTATTAAAATTGCGGTTAGCGTATAATTTGTAAATGTTATTAAAGTTGGAATGGAATTTATCATAGCTAAGTTCATCTTTTACCCATAATGAAATTAAAATGGTACAGGTGATACCTATAGTAAGTCCAAGTAAATTGGTTGCAGAGAATCCTTTATTTCTAAACAAATTCCTCCAGGCAATTTTGAAATAATTTTTTATCATAACTATATTTTTATTCTGTTTTCAAACTTTTCACCGGGTTTGCAACAGCAGCTTTAATAGCCTGGAAACTGATCGTTACGAATGCTATCACCAGTGCTGTTATTCCTGCTACGGCAAAAACCCACCATGTAATTGATGTGCGGTAAGCAAAATCCTGCAGCCATTTATTTATAAAGAACCAGGCTATGGGTATTGCAATGATGAATGAAATAAATACCAGTCGCATAAAATCTTTTGATAACAGCACAAGAATATTTTGCTCTGATGCGCCCAATACTTTCCGGATACCAATTTCCCTGGTTCGCTGTAATACGTTATAGGCAGATAATCCAAGCAGGCCAAAGCAGGCAATGATGATCCCCAGCAAGGCAAACATGGCAAATAATTTTCCAAACAGGATATTTGATTTGTATTGCTCATTAAAGAAATCATCAAGGAAAAAATAGTTAAAAGGATCTGCTGGGAAATAGCTGTTCCATTTACTTTCAATAGCAGAAATCATTTGTTGCAGGTTACGGGTTTCCATTTTAAGCGAATAGAAATTTCTTGTATCAGGTCTTAACACAATAATCATTGGGTCAATTGGCTTTTGCAGACCCTGATGATGAAAGCTGGCAGCAACACCGATAATAGTAAGTGTATCTCCGCGAAATACTTTTTTATTGATCGCTTCTGCCGGGTTGGCAAAACCAAGTGTTTGCATACCGGTTTCAGTGAGTATGGCTGTTTTTGCATCTGTTGAAAAGTCTTTTGAGAAATTTCTGCCAGACAGCAGCTTCATTTCATAAGCGGGTATAAAGTCATAATCAACTCCCAAAAAATAAAGAGTAGATGCTTTAGCGTTCGGTATGTCCAATCGCTTAACACCGTTGGTCCAGTAAATTTCTTTACCCATTACACTGGTAGAGGCTGCTACTTTTTTTACGCCGGGAATATTTTGAAGATCTGTTTTAAAGGGTTGAAATGCGATCTTGTAAAGGGAATCTTCTACAGAAGCAGCTCCTTCCAGCACTAATGTTTGATTAATATTGGCGCCGAGTTGCTGACTTTGCATAAACTGCACTTGTTTATAGACCACGATTGTGCCTGTAATAAGTATAACTGATGTGGCAAATTGAGCTACGATCAGTGTCTTTCTTAAGGTCAATCCACCAGCGGTATTTTTAAATACTCCTTTTAATACAATAACCGGGCGGTAACCAGATAAAACAAATGCCGGGTATAAACCGGATAATATTGTTCCAATGAAGAATAGGAAAAGAAACCCTGTCCAGTAAATAAAATTCATTGTGTAAAAGACCTCAGCCGATCTTCCCATTAAAGCATCAAATGGCTTTAACAGCACAATAAATAATACTGCTGCTACAGCTAAAGCAACCAGGTTAAGGAGAAAACTTTCAGTAAGAAACTGGCGGATCAAACCACTTCTTTCGGCGCCTAATACCTTTCTCACGCCTACTTCTCTTGCTCTTTCTACAGAACGGGCAGTGGACAAGTTGATATAATTAAACCATGCGATACCAATAATGATCAGGCCAATTAAAAACAAAAATGAAACTGCCTGCCCGTTTCCATTCACTTCCGCTTCCTGGTTATAATTTGAATAAAGATGAATTTTGTTCAGCGGAATCAGTGATATTACGTTTTTAATGTTGTTATTTTTTGCCCACTCAAGGCCGTTGATATATTTATCACAGAAGGCGGGAAATTTTGATTCCAATTTTTTAACATCCGTTCCGGGTTTTAACCGGAGATAAGTATAGAAATCGTACCATCCGAAATTTGTTTCTGTTGCGTTTGATGTGTCCTTGTATACATCGCGGTTTATACCCGAAAGAGTGGAATAAGAAACAAGATGGTTGATAATAAGATGTGAATTAGCAGGAAATTCTTTCATCACACCACTTACTTCAAGTGTTTTGGTGTATTGTGGGTTACGGATAGTTAGTATTTTACCTAAAGCCTCTTCCTTACCGAAATATTTTTTGGCCATGCTCTCAGTGAGAACAATCTTATAAGGAGCATTCAGAGCAGTGGCAGCATTTCCTTTTATCAATCCAATACCAAACATGGATAATACAGAAGCATCAGCAAAATATCCTTTCTCTTCTTTAAACTTTACGTTCCGCTCATCATTAGACAAAAGCATATCCGCATCATAAAGGCGACAGAAATCTTCTACTTCAGGAAAATCCTTTTTCATGGTGGGACCAAAGGCCGGATAACTGGTGGCAGACTTCCATGCCAATTGCCCCTGCTGGTAAGAATCCAGCCTTAACCTGAAAATATTATTGCCATCCGGCTGAAAAGAATCATAACTTCTTTCAATAGAAACATAGTGAAAGATGAGCAGGCAGCAACAAATTCCTGTTGATAATCCTGCAATATTTAATATAGTAAACCCCTTACGGCGAATAAGATTACGATACGCTGTTTTAAAATAATTTTTGAACATAACTATATTTTTATTCTGTTCTCAATGACTTTATCCCGACGCTCCGGCCGGGATAAAATTTTACTCACTCCGTTCGTAAAGATTTAACCGGGTTTGCCAACGCTGCTTTGATTGCCTGGAAGCTTACCGTCAGTAAGGCAATTACTAATGCTGCAATAGCAGCTATTATAAATACCCACCATTGTATGTTAATGCGGTAGGCAAAGTCTTTTAGCCAATTATGCATCGCGTACCACGCAATGGGAAATGCAATCAACGCTGCTACTAAAACCAATTTTAAAAAATCTTTTGAAAGCAAGGCCACTATTCCACTCACATCCGCTCCCAATACTTTGCGTACACCTATTTCTTTTATACGTTGTGAAATTGTAAATGCTGATAATCCAAACAAACCAAGACAGGCAATAAAAATTGCTATGCAGGCAAATGTGGTAAATATTGTTCCCTGCCTTTGTTCTGCCTGATATAGTTTGTCAAAATTTTCATCCAGGAAACTGTATTCATAAGGTATTTCAGGAATAAATTTTTTCCATGTGCTTTCAATGGCGGCAAGCGCAGCGGATGTGTTATTACCGGAAATTTTTATAGAAAGATTATTAAAATAAGAAACCCGTGGCGGAAACATAACAAATACCATTGGTTCTATCTGCTGGTGCATGCTTTCAAAATGAAAATCGCTGATCACCCCAATCACATGACCTTTTCTGCTACCATATTTAAAATCTTTACCTACTGCTTCCTCCGGCGATTTCCAACCTATGGCCTTAATGGCTGTCTGGTTTAAAACAAAGCCTGCTGTGTCTGTCCCGAATTCCCGTGAAAAATTTCTTCCGGCCAGCAAGTTGATATGATACGCCGGCAGAAAATCATAATCAACAGAAACAAATTTTATATCCGTAGTTACCGGCGCCATTGAATCTGCGCTTGATACATAAGCTCCCATATTATCCAGTAACCTGCCGGTGGGAATACGGGATGTGCGGCAAGCATTTTTGATATTACTATTGGTAAGTAATTCAGTCCGGAATGATTCATATTGATCCTTCAGGGAACTATTATAAGGAATAATGACCATCTGCTCTTTATCAAACCCTAATGATTTTCTTTGCATGTAACGCAGTTGCTGGAATACAACCATGGTAGTGATAATAAGTATTATGGAAATGGAGAATTGTGTTATCACAAGAACTTTTCTAAATGAAATAGTGTTGCCACCTGTTTTAAATAATCCCTTTAATGTTTTTACGGGCTTAAAGGATGACATGAACAGAGCCGGATAAATACCGGCAAAAAAGCCAATCATAAACGGAGAAATAAAAAGAGGTAACATCACCTGCCATTTCCATAAAATTTTTGCTGACAATTGCTGGCCTGACACTTGGTTCAGCCAGGGTATTGTAAGCATCAGTAATCCGGAAGCCAGTACAATAGCCACCAGCGTAATTAAAACAGACTCGCCGATGAATTGAAAAACTATTTCTTTTCTTTCAGCACCAATTACCTTTCTTATTCCAACCTCCTTTGCCCTTAAAACCGAACGGGCAGTGGAAAGATTCATATAATTGATGCAGGCAATCAGCAAAATAAAAAAAGCAATCGCAGCGAAAATATACACCCGGCTTATATCACTGTTTGGTTCCGCTTCATAATCGGTGTGAGAATAAAGATGGATATCTGTTAATTTTTGCAGACCTAGTTTTGTAAGCTTTGATGGCTGGTTACCTACATACTCCTGTCCTGTCATGTGTTTATCAACAAAGGAGGGGAACCTTGCCACCATATCATTTGCATTATACCGCGGAGGCAGAAGCAAATAAGTAAAGAAAGAATTGTTGCCCCAATTTGTACGCAGGTTTTCTTCACCATAAACAGCTGTATCCCTTAACGTACTAAATGACATGAGCATGTTGGGATGCATATGTGCGTTAGATGGAAAAGCTTTATATATGCCGGTTACCTTTAGCTCAAACTTATTATTATACCGGATGGACTTATCCATCGGATCCTCGTCACCAAAATATTTTTTGGCCGATTCCTCAGTGAGCATAATGCTGAATGGATCCTTAAGCGCCGTGACCGGGTTGCCCTTTAGCACTTTTACTGTAAATACATCAAAGAGATTTTCATCGGCAAAAAAAACATCTTTTTCATTAAAGAGTTTTTCCTTATAACGAAGCGGGGAAATACCATCATCCAGCAGCCGGGTCATCTTTTGAATTTCAGGAAAATCGGTGGGGAGATAATAGCCAAAAGGCGGAGATACAGTACTGAGGTTTAAACTCACCACACCATCCTTATTATTAAAGCTGCGGGTTACCCGGTAAATATTATCAGCATTTTTATTATACCGGTCATAACTAAGTTCATTTAAAATAAAGACTGTGATCAGCAGGCAACTCGTTAAACCCACCGTTAAACCAAACAAATTTATAGCAGAAATGCCTTTGTGTTTGGTTAAATTACGCCAGGCAATTTTGAAATAATTTTTTATCATGGCTATTACTTTTATTCTGTTCTTAAACTCTTAACAGGGTTTGCCGCCGCCGCTTTTATGGCCTGGAAGCTGATCGTTGAAATTGTGATAATTAAAATCGTTAAACCACAAATGGCAAATGTCCACCAG
>JAHEZE010000173.1 GCA_023251235.1 Sphingobacteriales bacterium
GGGACAATGGAGTTTCCGCCAATTGAAACGGCATTAGTAGATGGCGAGATTGCATTTCGGCAGCATAGTGGCGGACATACCACCGGGCCTAACTGGCCGACATTTATAAAATGGGCAAGCAGGTATTTTAAGTAAGAAACTAATTATGTTATCGGCTTGGGTGCTGCTATCATCGTCTGTTGCGTATTCTAAGATTCAACCAAATACTTTTTAGGCGGCTAATCTTATTTCATACGCTTTTTGTTTTCTAATAACGGCAAATACTCTTTCAATCAACTTGGCCCGAATGATATTCAAAGCACACATTTTTGCTTTTCCTTCTTTTACTTTTTGTTTATACTTAGCTTTTAATTCCGGGTCATGTTGTATGGCGCTGAATGCCGCCATGGTTAATAAGGCTTTTAATTTTTTGTTTGCCAGGTGACTGACTCTCGTCTTACCTCTGATGCTGGTTCCTGAACTATGCTCAAAAGGAGCCACTCCGCAATAACATATGAACTTTCTCACTTCATTAAATCTGGTAAAGTTTTCCGTAGTTATCAAGAAATGAACTGCCGTAGCAAACCCAATTCCTGTTACACTGCAAGCCAGCTCATAGTTGGTTTGTAATGACGCATCCGAACGTAGCAATTCTTTAATGGCTCTCTCTGCTTCTTTAACTTCCTGCGCCAGTACCTCCATTACATATTTCATAGAAGCTTTCATCTTCTCATTTACTTTTTCACCTATTTGCGATACCAGCTCATTAAGCTTGCATTGGTAAGAAGCATGATCTGCAACCAGCTTATCTCTATGATTCATGAGCTGCTGTAACTCAAACTGAGTGTCGCTCAGGGGAGTCATAGGACGTAATTCTTCTTTTCGCATCCAACCATACTTACTGATAAATCTTGCATCTACCTTATCGCTTTTCCCTCTTACCATTCCCATAGAACGTTTTATATCCAACGCAGGCCGTTTTACAAACCGAATCTGCTGCTGTTCTAAAAAATGTTCAATCCTGTAAGTGTAAATTCCCGTGTACTCCATAACTACTAATAATCCATCCAAACTCTTTAACTCCTTTTTCAACCAACGATTAATGGTTTTAAAACCTTTGCTGTCGTTACTTACTGCAGGTAAGCTCTTTTGCAATAAAAAAAGATGACAGTCTAATGTTTTTTTGGATACATCCATACCCATGATTGTGGTTACTTTCATAATTTTACGTTTAAGGAAAACAAATAGTGTTGCCCTGGTACTAAGACCTTTAATAGTCCTTTATGACTAAAATTCTAATTGGTACAGGCAACCAGAAAGGAAGGGAGGTCTAATACGCAACACGGAACTAAAATTCCAGTCGCATTCATAGTTCACCTCTCTTCTTTTCAAATTTATTTATTATCCCTTTGCCGTTATTTCAAAGAGCCAAATCTAAAGGTCGCACTCTTGTACTGTAACAATTCTTGTCAGCAATTTGAAATTTGCAAATCAATTTTGCTTTTCAACTATTTGAGTACTCTAAGCAGTCAGTTGAAAATTCTAAAAAGAAGATAAATCGGAGTTAATGCAGATTGGAGAATCGGGGAACGGCCAGAATTTTGCAATACGCGGCTGTTGGTGCAAAATCTTTAGCTTGATATATTCCTAAACCAGAACACCAACCGGCGTAATAAGTTTACAGAGTTTAAAAAACGTAGTGTGGAGCGTCGTGTTAGTTTTCAATTGGTGACCAACCTAATTCTTTTTCGATTGCTCGGCGATATTCTGTATCGATTTGTTTAGGAGCTTTACGAATGTATTCTTCTGCAGCTTTTCCAGTTACATAATTTAAGGATAATAATTTCGTAATAACTTCTTCGATTGATGGTCTATCTTCCCCTTCTCTGTATGATAGACCTGTCCAAATAGCAGCATCTATATTTTTTGAGATAAGCCAATCTTTAATTATAATTTTTATTGGATCAGATAAATTGTCGTTTGATAATACATGATGAATTGCAGATGTCGGTGTTCCTTCTCTTTCCTTCAGTGATCTTATTGAATCATTTATGTTATCTGTAGTCATTAAAGTCCATAAAGTACGAACAGGTTTAGCCAAGCTGTCGATAATTAATGTCATTCTTCCGTCATTCGATTTTCTGGTAAATTCTATTGGAAGCATTGGGCCGTCTTCAAACCATACCTTTTGTACCTTTAAGTCTCCAGGCCTCCATATTAATGAACCCCAACCAATACATGCTATTTTCATTTTCCTGATTTTTCAAAAAGTTTATACTCACAATAAGTAATCAAAACAGCAAATAATAGCCAAACCCACCAAGTCTGATTAAAAGCAAAAGGCCGTTCTCCGAAAACAAAGTCTTCTCCAACTTTTCCAGCTATTTTAAGAGTAATAAAAAATAAAATAATAGGCAAAGCAATAGCAATGATTAATTTTTGCTGTGCATTTAAATTTGATATCCATTTTGTGATTTCTTTCATAATTGTATTTTGTAAAAAGTTAAATTATTATGATAGGGTCTGTTGCATGCTGCCCAACACTTAAATATACGAGACTACTTAGCCATCATCAAAAAAACAGATTTTGATTTTTAAATATTTGTCTCTGTCATTTTTTTTATGACGGCAATAAAAGTAAACTATCCAACCAATTTTTTGTTATTTATATTCTATCCAATAAAACTTATCAACTTTGCTAAATGGAAACAGTTTTAATAACCGGCGGCACAGGATTACGCCACTGTTGGTGTTCAATGTTATAAAGTTACCGCTTTAGTTATCCTCACCAACAGCACGAAGTTATAAAAACTTTTCATGCTTGAGTTGCTGGTATGAAATCTTAATATTGAGTTTT
>JAHEZE010000174.1 GCA_023251235.1 Sphingobacteriales bacterium
AGCCAGGCCAGAAACCGGAAGTATAATTGATGACTCCACCCAGAATGGCCACAATTATTCCGATGATCAAGCGGTATTTTATCAGTATATTATATAATTTCATACATCACTTTTTGAGGATGGCAAAGATAAGAGGAATAACAGTCAGAGTTCTTAATACTTTATGACTTAAGGCCTAAAAGGAAAGCAATAACTTTAGAATATGAGGGGGAAGAATTCACATATTCCGTTTCTTGAAACCATCAGCGATTTTTTCAAGGCTTATGGTTTGGGAAAACCATTGCATCCCGAAATTATGTGTATGCGCCTGGATGATCAACCTGACGAACGTCTCATGCATATGCCGCTGAGCAGAACAAACTTTTTCAGGGTTATTCATTTTACAAATTCCAATCTTAATTTTTATGCAGGCAATGAATTACTGACCGTTACTGATAACTGTATTTGTTTTAGTTATCCCGGTAAACTGGAATCATGGACTAGGACAGGTAAGCTGTCCGGCTATGTCATTTATTTTTCAGCCTCCTTTTCAGGGCTGGATATTACCGGAAAGAATTTTGATAATGATTATCCATTTTTCAATTTTGATTCAGAACTGATGTTATTGTTAAATGAGGAATCAGCTGTAGGTTTAAAAAATCATGCTGAACAAATGATAAAAGAAATGTATTCTGATGCACCCGATAAACTGGAGATGATAAAGAAGCAGCTGATGGTTTATTTACAAATGATAAAAAGAATTTATCAAAACAATGTGGATAGTTTTACCCCTGATATCAGATTGAACAAAACATTGTACAATCGTTTCAGAAAAGAACTGGATAATTATATGCAGCAACTGGCAGCACATAAAAAATCTTCCATGCCGACTGTTGCTAAGATTGCAGGGCAATTATATATCAACCCGAATTACCTGAATGCAATTATTAAAAAGCTCACTGCCAAAACCGCTTCAGCTCATATCCGGGAAAAACTGATATTAGAAGCAAAATCATTTCTTATTAATACTGATTTGCAGGTAACAGAAATTGCCGACAAACTTGGATTTGAGAATACTCCTTACTTTAATCGTTTTTTTAAAAAAAATACCAGCGCCTCACCTTCAGAATTCCGTAAACAGTTTGTTAAAGAGTAAGCAACTGTAAAAAGGATAAGATTCCCTGTAAATAGTACTACTTCACCGGGCTTGATGAATGATACTTTTGGTTTTAAACCAATGTAATCATGAAACGAATAATCAACCTGGAATTTATTCCCATTAATGCTGATACAGCATTATTACTTCTCCGTGTATGGCTGGGCCTTTGCCTTTTTGTAAAACATGGCATTGAAAAGTTTGCCAACTTCGGGCAGTGGCATGAACATTTCCCCGATCCCCTTCATCTCGGTTCAACTGTTAGTCTGACACTTTCTCTTATTGCGGATAGCATTTGTTCTTTACTGGTAATTTTCGGTGCAGGCACCAGGATTGCTTCTTTTTTTATTGTGCTTAATCTTCTCGTAGTGTTTACATTCATGCATAAATTTTCATTTGCCGGAGATCATGCAGAGTTAGTATATCTTTTTCTTGGTGGATTTCTTACCATCTTTATTGCCGGCGCCGGTAAATACAGTATAGACAGGAAATTATTATCACTTTAATTAACATAACAATCAAAATATTTTTATGAAACGGGTATTAATATTTTCATTAATTCAATTAACTTTTTTCTTTTGTATTGCACAGGATACAACGGCAATTCGTCTTGCGCTGGGAGAAAAGGATTACCAGGATTATCAGAACTGGATAGCTTTAGGAATTGGTGGTATCCCCCATACATTGGAAGGTTATCGCCGGGTTAAAATGCTTGGAAAGGGAATGAAAAATCCAATTGATGTAAACCGCTTTGCCGGTGATATTGGTAAATCCGGCGATGTAAAAACTTTATTTGATTTACCAAAAAGAGAAGGGACAAGACCAACCATTGCTCCTTTTGCTGTTCCACATCGGCAGATGGACCAGCACAATGATACTATAACAAGAAATAAACAAAAACAAATTTTTGATGAAATGGTGGCAAACCCGGCTTATAACCTTATTTATAAAACAAGCAATTTTGAAGCCCATAATCCGGCAGTATTTTTAAAAGATACACTTGCAGGCAATGCAACGGTTATACCCAAATCACATGGAGAGGTAGGTCATATTCATCTCACGGATGGTTCCATGCATCTTACTTTAAGCCCCAGTGATGCAAAAGAAGTTATTGAAAAAGGTTGGGGCGAATTGCACGGACTAGCCGGCGATGGCCCACTGATTAAAACTTATATGATGGTGTACTCACCAAGAAATGATATGGAGCTGGAAGTAATAAAAAAGATTCTGGAAGCAGCAGTTAAGTATGCAACACATGTGTCACAATAATAAAGCGAATAAAGGGGAAAAAATTAACCATCACTTCTTTCCCCTTTTATCAATATCATCATTAATCCAAAAATTAGAAAAACGATTCCGGTATAAATATTTAATCTTCCGGATAATTCCTTGCTGAAAAAACTGCCTCCGAGCAAAATCAATGAAACAATGGTGAAGAATAGACCGATAACAAAATTCAGTTCATTTAATCTTTTATACATACAGGAGATTTAAAAGAATATAATATTTAATAATACAGTTGCCAGCAGCAGCAATACACCTAATGTTATCGGATTAAGATACCACCTGCTTTTTGAAATGGGTTCTTTTTTTGTCAACGAGTAAACAAGTCCTTTTAATTCTTCATCAGCTTTTGGTTTTGTAGCCAGGCTGACTAAGATGGTAGTAAAGAAGTTGGCAACCCATGATAT
>JAHEZE010000038.1 GCA_023251235.1 Sphingobacteriales bacterium
TCTTTACGAATTGCCATAAACTTTTATCACCGTCTCTCTTAAAGAAGCTGCTTCGCCAATGCAGTGGTAATAAATAATATTTGAAATTTCTTCAGGCTTTACCCATTTTTTGGGATCAGCATCAGGCATGGCTTTCCGGTTCTGTGGAGTATCAATAGTGCTGGGAACAACCACAGCCGCAACCACATTATGTCCTTTTGCTTCATCATTCATCAGTTCCGCTAAACGGAATATTAGTGATTTGCTAAGCCCATAAGCAATCATTCCTTTGCTATTTTTTGCATTAGAACCCGGCCTGGAGCCAATCAGAAAAATCCTGCCGCTGTTTTGTTTCATCATCTGAAGAAAGATGGGTCTGGCTGTATTGTAGGCGGTTTCAAAATTCAGTTTGTATTGTTTGTAAATATCTGATGTTTTGGTTTCTGCAATATTGCCCATAGCAAAACCGCCCACCGTTAATACAGCGGCATCAATCCGTCCATATTTTTCAACAACAGATTCGATGAATTGCGAACAATCATCTTCATTTGACAGATTAACCACCGCTTTTTCAAAATGACCGGCCGGAAAATCCAATGTTACCGGATCATTGGGAATTACGGTTCCAATAACGCTGAATCCTTCTGCAATAAATTTTTTTACTACAGCCTGTCCAAGATTGCCGGAGGCTCCGGTTACAATGATTACATTATTCTCTGGTTTTGAAGAGGAGTGTTGAATTTTCATTCTGCCGGGTTTATTTGTTCTAAGTTAACTCTTAATAATACAGTTGGTATAATTTCATTACATTAAAGACAAAAAATTTAATTATTTTATTCTGGCAAAGGCTACTACATAGATTTATTAAAATTGGTTATTGTTATTTATTAATGGGTAAATGAACAGAAGAGAGTTAAAATTAATAACTTGGAAAATATTTATATCAAAAAGAGGCCAAATAAAAAAATCAGCAAATGAAAAAAAATGTTCTTCTTATTGCGATCCTGAGTTGGGTTGTCACCCATGCACAGTCTGTGATTGAAATACCTTTGTATTCTAAAACTGTACCCAATTCAATCAGTACCATGATTAAAGAACTGGATTCTGTTTACGGCACTATCCGGTTAATATCGAGAGTAACAACACCAACAATTACAAAATATGAGCCCTTACATCCCAATGGAAAATCTGTTGTCATTTGTCCAGGTGGTGGCTACGGAGTTCTTGCTTATGATTGGGAAGGAACTTCGGTGGCGAAAGAATTGAACAAATGGGGCCTTACCGCTTTTGTATTAAAATATCGTTTGCCGGATAATTCAATCATGATAGATAGAAGCATTGGACCATTGCAGGATGCACAACAAGCCATCAGGCTGGTCCGCAATAATGCAGTTGCGTGGGGTTTAAATAAAAACCAGATTGGCATTATGGGTTTCTCTGCCGGGGGACATCTGGCTTCAACTGCCGCCACACATTTTGAATTTAAGGCTGATGTTTCAAACAACGATACAACTTCTGTTCGACCTGATTTTGCCATACTCGTTTATCCTGTCATAAGTTTCGACAATGGCATTACACACCAAGGTTCAAGAAATAACCTTGTTGGGAATAATGCACCCGATGAAAAGATTATATTTTTTTCGAATGAACTGCAGGTAACCTCCAAAACCCCGCCAGCGTTTTTGGTACATGCCGGAGATGATGACGGAGTACCTGTAGAAAACAGCATCCGTTTTTACCAGGCTTGTATTAAAAATAAAGTACCAGTAGAAATGCATTTATATCCAAAGGGCGGACATGGATTTAGTTTAAACAATAAAACCACTGAAGATAAATGGATGGAAAGATTAAAAAACTGGCTTAGCTCAATAAAATAAGTTTTTATCAATGAAATCAATTAATACAGCTTTATGTTCTTTTGGAATGAGCGGTTGGGTTTTCCATGCGCCTTTCCTTCATGTTCATCCGGGATTTAATTTGTATGGAGTTTGGGAAAGAACAAAAAATCTTGCGCAGGAAAAATATCCCGGCATAAAAACTTTTCGGACTTTGGAAGATATGCTGGCAGATGATGCTATTGAGCTGGTAATAGTCAACACACCCAGCGGCACTCATTATGAATATTCCAAACAAGCTTTACAGGCAGGCAAACATATTGTTGTTGAAAAACCTTTTACTCCAACAGCGGCGCAGGCAAGGGAATTGATTGATTTGGCAAAATTGAAAAATAAAAAAATTTCAGTTTATCAAAACCGCAGATATGATAGCGATTACCGGACAGTAAAAAAAATACTGGATGAAGGATGGCTTGGCAAAATAGTAGATGCAGAAATTCATTATGACCGGTTCAATGCGGGATTAAGCCACAAAGTTCATAAAGAGACTCCCGGACCCGGAGTGGGTTGTTTATATGATCTTGGTTCGCACCTGATAGACCAGGCATTACAGTTATTCGGAATGCCCGTTGCTATTTTTGCGGATATTGCTATCAACAGACCCGGATCAAAAGTGGATGATTATTTTGATCTGAAACTTTTATATCCCACTCATCGCATGACGCTGAAGTCAAGTTATTTTGTCAGGGAATCCTTGCCCGGCTATATTTTTCATGGTATGAAGGGTTCGTTTATAAAAGCAAAAACAGATGTACAGGAACTGTGTTTACAAGCAGGAAAACTGCCCGGTGGCGAAGATTGGGGTAAAGAACCTGACTCCGAAAAAGGTTTATTAAATACGGAAAAAGATGGCAAAGTGATCCGGCAATATATTGACTCGCTGAGGGGAAATTATGCTGATTATTATGATGAGATGTATAAGGCAATTGTGAATAATAAAAATGTTCCGGTTTTTGCAGAAGATGGAATGTTGGTTATAAAAGTTATTGAAGCTGCTTTCCAGAGTAATAAAGAAAAAAAAGTGATTGCGTTATAAATTGCCAGTAATCTAATCTGAATAACTAAATAAAATTATTGAACAGGGTTCCTTTACCGTAATGGTAAAAATTGATGAACTAAAGGATAGGGGTTAAATAAATACAGGATATTTGTTTTACCAATGCACAGAATTATTTCAACTGGCAGTTTTCAAATCCTGAAACAGCAACTGCAGATTAAAAAACTAGTATGAAAGGAAAAGTATTTTGTTTTGGAGAAATATTATTACGGCTGAGTCCGGCATTGAATAGGGAATGGATTCATAAAAACTCCCTGGCGGTTTTTATTGGAGGAGCAGAGTTAAATGTGGCAACAGCTTTGGCGAAATGGAATGTCCCGGTAAAGTATTGTACCGCTGTTCCTGATAATTATTTAAGCAGAGAGATAATTGAGGAACTGCATTTAAAAAAGATTGATACTTCTGCAATTTATTTTTTGGGAAATAGAATCGGAATATTTTATTTACCACCGGGTGCTGACTTAAAAAGTGCCGGCGTAATTTATGACAGAGTGGGCTCGGCGTTTGCAGAATTGAAACCCGGCATAATTAACTGGGATGAGGTATTGAAAGATTGTTCATGGTTTCATTTCAGCGCTATTTGCCCGGCACTAAATGAAAA
Source organism: Sphingobacteriales bacterium (assembly GCA_023251235.1). Lineage (GTDB taxonomy): Bacteria > Bacteroidota > Bacteroidia > Chitinophagales > Chitinophagaceae > VBAS01. The sequence goes on from JAHEZE010000038.1 coordinate 3,533, forward strand.
CACAGCAGCCGTTTGCAAAGAAGCACTGGTAGCTGCATCAGCCAAAGGAATAACCATATCAATAGACTTAAATTACAGGGTCAGGTTGTGGAAGTATGGTAAGCCTCCGGCAGAAGTAATGCCGGAATTAGTAAAATATTGTAATGTCATTATGGGTAATATTTGGTCAGTGGAAAGTCTGTTGGGCATACGTTCAGCTTTAACTAGCAGCAGTGGTAAAACAAAAAAGGAATTGCTTGATGCCGCAGATAAAAGTATGCTGCAATTACATAATCAATTTCCCAATGCAACAACCTTTGCATATACCTTCAGGCTGGAAAACGAATACTGGGCAATGTTGCAACACGGATCGGAGAAAGTTGTTTCAAAAGAACTCAGGATAAATAATGTAGTTGACAAAGCCGGCAGCGGCGATTGCTTTATGGGTGGGCTGATTTATGGTATGCATCACCGGCATAATATTCAACATATCGTTGATTTTGCAGCATCGGCTGCGGTAGGTAAGCTGCAGGAAAAAGGAGACACAACCAACCAATCAATTGAACAAATAAAAACAAGATTTTGATGGAAAGAAAAGAACAACTGTTACAGCAGGTTAAAGAAATAGGGCTTTTACCCCTGTATTATCATGACAGTGCAGAAGTATGTCTGTCAGTTGCAAAAACATTAAATGAAGCCGGAACAAAATGTATTGAATTTACCAACCGTGGTGAAAAAGCATTGGAAAACTTTAAGCAACTGGTGAAGTTAAGGGAGGAAAATATGAAAGGATTATTGCTGGCAGTCGGCACAATAAAATCAGGAATTGATGCACAGAAGTTTATTGATGCCGGTGCTGATTTTTTAATTAGCCCTGTGTTTGATAAAAGTGTTTGTGATACAGCTTATTTAAATAAATCATTATGGATACCTGGCTGCACAACGCCAACTGAAATTCATGTAGCGCAGCAAGCGGGGTGCCAGCTTATCAAACTATTTCCCGGAAATGTGCTAGGGCCCGGTTTTGTAGAAGCTATCATGCCGCTGTTCAGTGGAGTTGATTTCACCATCACCGGGGGGGTTGAAGCGACTGAAGAAAATATCAGTGCCTGGTTCAAAGCAGGGGTTAAAGTAGTTGGGATGGGAAGTAAACTCATCAGCAAGGATATATTAAAGAACAGAAATTATGATGAATTAAGAGTTAAGACAAAAGAAGTTATTTCGATAATCAGAAGGATTAAATCGCCCCAATAAAATTTTTATAGTAGGCTGAATACTACTTTAGGGAACAGCACAGGAAAATCTTTTTGAACATTACCTGACTATTGGAAAAATTAAGATCACTTATTATATCATGTTCGTTGTTTGCGAACTTGCTGCAAGATTATGTGGTTGATTATGTATTTACTGTTAACAAATATCAAAAAGAGTGAAGGTTAACACATTTTTTCAGGAGGCATAAATTCTTGCAATAGCATCCCTGTATTTTTCCATGATTACTTTGCGTTTTAATTTCAATGTAGGAGTAAGTTCGCCGCCATCTACACTCCATTCTTCCGGCAAGAGTTCAAATTTTTTGATCTGCTCCACATGATTAAAATTCTGATTATACTTTTCAACAGTATCTTTTATCAACGATAAAACTTTTTCATTTCTTATGATTGCTTCATTGCCGGGATAATCTATTCCATTTTCTTTGCACCATTCCTTTAATACATTAAAAGAAGGCACAATTAGTGCAGCCGAAAATTTTTGTTCTGCGCCAACCACTATCATTTGTTCTATCCATTTTGATTCTTTCATTTTGTTTTCTATCGGCTGCGGCGCTACATATTTTCCTCCCGAGGTTTTAAAGATTTCTTTTTTCCGATCAGTTATCTTTAAAAATTTATTATCAATAAAAGTTCCAATATCACCTGTATGGAACCATCCGTCGGTCATCACTTCTGCAGTTAGGTCGGGTCTTTTAAAATAACCCATCATCACATTCGGTCCTTTACAGAGGATCTCTCCATCTTCGGCAATTTTCACTTCTACATTATCGATCAGAGTACCTACTGTTCCAAGCATTCTGTTTTTTGGATCCATACGGTTTACGCTTATTACCGGCGATGTTTCTGTAAGACCGTAACCTTCTAAAATAGGAATACCGGCAGCAGTAAATACTTTCAACAATTTTACCTGGCAGGCTGCCGACCCGGTTACAATCGCTTTTAAGTTTCCTCCTACAGCCTCCCGCCATTTATTAAAGACTATTTTGTTTGCTATACTTAATTGAATTGAATAACCAATGCCCATTTTTTTAGTAAGATCAAATTTCAACCCTAAACCAAGCGCCCAGTTAAATAATTTTTTCTTCAGGCCAGAGAGTTTTGCAGCTCTTGACATAATTCGTTCATACATTTTTTCAAGAAGCCGGGGCACGGTAGTAAAAATGGCAGGCTTTATTTCTTTTAAATTATCACCAATGGTTTCCATGTTTTCTGCATAGTAAACTGCCACAGAATTATAGATATATATGTAGCTGATCATTCTCTCAAAAATATGATTGAGTGGAAGAAAGCTTAGTGTCCGCAGACCCTGTACACCAATTTCAGTAAATACGCAATCACTGTCCAATACATTGCTTAGGATATTATGATGACTCAGCATCACACCTTTCGGAGTGCCGGTAGTACCAGATGTGTATATAATTGTGGCAAGATCATCCTGTCCTATTCTGTCTGATTGTTCTTTTATTTTGCTAAGGTTAATGATATTTGCTTCTTTCAGCATTTCTTTCCAGTGAGTGGCATTCGGAACATATTCAAATGTAAAGACAAGTTGAAGTGACGGAACAAAATCTTTAATACTGCATACTTTTAAATACAATTCTTCATCATTTACAAAAATTACTTTTGTTTGCGAGTCATTCAGAATGAACTGCAATTCATTTACATTAATAGTTGGATAAATGGGGACTAAAACAGCTCCCGTTTTTTGAGTAGCCAGATCCACCATCAACCATTCGGGCCTGTTTTTACTGATTATTGCTACTTTATCTCTGCCCTCTGAAGTCATATTATTTCCCGAAACACCTAATTGTAAAAGACCAGCTGCTATCCGGGTTATGGTATCATCCACTTCTTGTGTACTATAAGTTTTCCATTTGCCAGCTTCTTTTGCGGCAAACATATCAGGAATAGGTAATTCTTGCAGTTGATACTGCAGGCAATCAAATAATCGTCTTGGGTTCATCAGAGAAAGTTTTGTAAGAGATGAGATATTAAAATAACCAAAGCGGTTTCTTCAACAAATTAAGTAAAAACCAAAGAATAAAAAAACCTGCTTATGCAGGGCATGTAAGATTAATTTTTTCATCTCATTTTGATTGGTAATACTGACCGGGTGGAACTTTAAAGACACGACTTTTCTGGAAAACTGTAAACCCATCATACTCTTCAGGATGGGTTTTTGCCCAATTATCATAAGATGTGAGGTTTTCAACTGTACCAAACAACCATTGGTTGTAAGCTTCAAACATACCTTCTCTTAATAATTGTTGTTGATAATCGAAAAGACGACTGGGAAATTTTGATGCATTGTTTTCATACCAATCTAATATAAATCTTACCCTTACCATTGTGAGTGATTGTGTAGTTACTCCCTTAGTGACAAGAGATGATTGCTTGCTCATGCCTTCAAGAAAAGCACGGGCAAATTCATTTTTATTATTTTCTTCACCCTTCATAATATTTGCATCGGCAAAAAGTTTTTCTTTATATCCTTTAAACAAAAGCTCCTTCATAGCAGCCCCCCGTTGGCTTCGGCTTTCCATGTTCACATAGATTTCACCATAAATCAGACTCCATACTTTGTCTTTAGTATAGAAATAGAAAAGTGCCGCATTATAATAATTGCCACCGTAAGCCGGATCAATTTCAATACCTTTTTCCCACAGGTTGATGGCATCATAATTTTTGCTTGCCCACAGCAGCTCACCATATTCACTGTATAAGGGGCCGCTTTTCGGAAACTTTTTCAATCCTTGTTTATACAGCTTCTCACATTCTTTAGGGTCTTCCAATGCTTTATATACATTACCGGCCAACTGAAAAGTCATCACATCAACATCATCGCGGTTAATGATATTCTTAATTCCATCAACTGCTTTATCAAAATCTCTTTTATAGTAATAACATTGAATAAGGTCTTTTTGAAGATCGAGGCTGTTTTTGTCCATCTGCAAAGCCCTGTTCAGAACCAGGATGGCATTATCCCAATCAGACTGAATCATAAAACTGTGGGCAGTCTGTTGTAATGTTTTCGGATCATCGGGTTGTGAGAAACCCGCCTGACTTATTAATACCGGAATGAACAAAAGAAAAAGATTTTTTTTCATAGCACAAAGTAATTTACACGGCAATATAATTCTGACTTGCGGTTGCAAGATTACGAATAATTTAAGAGTCTTTAAATAAGATGAGTAAGCAGCCCATCTCTCAATTTTGGTTCAAACCAGGTGCTTTTGGGGGGCATAACCTTTCCACTATCTGCGATCTCAAAAAGTTGGTCAATTGTAACCGGATAAAGGCTGAATGCAATTGCCATTTCTCCACTATCTACCCTTTTCTCTAACTGAGTTAAACCATGGATGCCACCCACAAAATCAATCCTGGTATCTGTTCGTGGATCTTCAATATCCAGAATTTTATCAAATATATTTTTTTGCAGGATGGAAACGTCCAGCACACCTATGGGATCATTTTTAAAACTTCCATCTCTTGCAGTAAGAAAATACCATTCACCATCAAGGTACATTCCAAACTCATGCAGAACAGAAGGCCGGACAGGCTCCGGGCTATACGTAATCATAAAATCTTCCTGCAGGGCGCCGATAAATTCTTCTTTCGTTAATTCATTGATATCTTTTATCACACGGTTGTAATCGAGTATTGCCAATTGACTTGCCGGAAAAATGGTCGTAAGAAAAAATTTAGCTTCTTTACTTTCAGAAAGTTCTTTACTCACTTTTGCCGCTGATGCGGCACGATGATGACCATCGGCGATATAAGTGAAATCCACTTTAGTTTCAAACAGTCGGGTGATGGATCCAATCACATCATCCCTGTTAATTATCCAAACTGTATGTTTGATACCATCTGCAGCTACAAAGTCATAAACTGGTTTTTGAGTTGCTTTCCATCCATTAATCAGGGCATTCACTTCCATCACATCGTGATAAGCCATAAAAACATTTCCGGTTTGTGCACGGGTGGCAAGCATATGATCATTCCGGTCCTTTTCTTTTTCCGGCCGGGTGAGTTCATGTTTTTTGATTACATCATTAAAATAATCTTCAACCGAGGAAATACAAACCAAACCGGTCTGGCTGCGGCCATTCATCACCAACTGGTAAATATAATAACAGGGCTTCTCGTCACTAAAGAGTATACCATCATTAATAAAATGATGAAGATTTTCTTTTGCCTTTTCATATACAACCGTACTATGCGTATCAATATCTGCAGGCAAATCAATTTCTGATTTGGTAACATGAAGAAAGGATGCGGGATTACCTTTGGCTTCTGCTTTTGCTTCGGCGCTGTTTAAAACGTCATAGGGACGGGATGCTACCTCTTTTACCAATTCAGGTTTAGGACGTAAAGCGTTAAAGGGTTTTATGATTGCCATGTATTAATTGAAAATTATTTTTTGAATTTTATCCTTTTTTCTTTGCAAAAATTTTCATCAACTCCGTTAATGCTTTTACACTTTCCAATGGCAAGGCATTGTACATGGAAACTCTAAAGCCTCCCACACTGCGGTGGCCTTTTACTCCAATCATTTTTTCCTGTTTACATACATCCAGAAACTCTTTTTCCAAAGCGACATTATCCATAATAAAGACAGCATTCATTTTGCTTCTGTCTTCTTTTGCCACAATGCCTTTAAAAATTGGCAGACTGTCCAGTGTATTATAAAACAGATCTGCTTTTTCATTGTTTACTTTCTCTATTGCTGTAACGCCACCTTGTTTATTTAACCAGCGCAGGGTAAGCATGGCCACATACACGGCAAAGACAGGAGGAGTATTCAGCATGCTTCCTTCTTTAATATGATTGCGGTAATCAAGAATGGTGGGGATAATGCGATTTACTTTACCAAGGATATTTTTATTTACCACTACAAGGTTTACTCCTGCAGCCCCCATGTTTTTTTGTGCCCCTGCATAGATCAGGTCAAACTTATTAAAATCAACAACCCTGCTTAAAATATCGCTGCTCATATCAGCGACCAATGGAACTCCACAATCATAAGGAATATTGTTCCACTGAGTGCCATGGATTGTTTCGTTAGTTGTTATGTGCAGGTATGCTGCTGTTGGGCTTATAGAAAGTTCTTTAGGTATCGAAGTATAATTCGTTTCTTTTGTTGAACCGGCTATTTCCACATGCCCGAATAATTTTGCTTCTCTAATGGCTTTTGCTGCCCAGGCGCCTGTATCTGTATAGGAGGCAAGCTCGTTTTCATTTAACAGGTTCATAGGAACCTGCATAAACTGAGTGCTGGCGCCGCCATGCATAAAAAGAACATCATGATCATTATCCAAATGCATCAGTTCTTTTACAAGAGAACAGGCTTCATCCATTACCGATTGAAACAATGAAGTACGGTGACCTATTTCAAGAATGGATAAACCTGTATTATTAAAATCAATAACAGCACGACTGGCTTCTTCAAAAACCTCTTTGGGTAATATGGAAGGACCAGCATTAAAATTGTGAATCGAAGATTTCAAAATTTCAATCATGATTTACTTTGAGTAATTAAATGAATTTGCAAATGTAGGAAAATTAAGTCCCCTCAGGGGTTAGGGTTTTCATGTTCTCTTCCTTTAATGCTGTTATTTTTCCAGACATTGTTTAAAGCTTCAAATTCTTTCAGGTCTTCCGCTGAAAGTTCTTTATTGGAAAGTTTTTTTAAATCTGGCTGTCCTGCATTTACCCAGGCGGTGTACCAAAAGGACGCAACGGCATAAATAGATTGCCGCATTCTTCTTTCAATCATACCGTCCAGCTTATTATTATAGGCAATTGAATAAGCTGAAGAATATTGCCGAACAGTAATTCCATTTCTGTTTTCAAAAGCAAACTTTTGGTCGGGTGAGAAATTCCTGCTCAGTTCTTTTTCAAACAATAAAACACTATCGGCTGCGGCTGCACTTTCAAGAACTCTTTGCCATATAAATTCACCTGGTTTTTTAATGTAATCAGCCTTGCCGATAAAAAAATCCCATTCCTTTTCTGCCAGGAGTTCGGGTACACGACTCTCCCAAAAACCATGAATACCTCTCTGGTTGGTAAATTGCCCATTGTGATTTTGATTGGCATGCAATGGCACATGAGCATCAGAAATATAATGACCAAGTTCAGCCGATAACTTCAGAATCTTTGCCTGGTTCTTTTCTTTAAATGCATCGGTTAATCGCTGCAGCATTATCTGAACCCACCAGGGTACGATACCATATGCCATTAAACTATCTTCTGAAAATTTTGAGACTGCATCACTCCATTTTCTTGGAAGTTCGGTATAAGGATATTTTCCATAATGATCGATATCTATATAATGCCGTGGCCCTTCTTCGGGTATTGCATATCTCCTTTTATCGGGGTCTACTGCATGCTCACTTAAAAAATCAATTTGCTGTTTATATAAAACAAGCATTCCCGGCGGTAAAAGAAAAACAGCCTGGTAGTTTATTTTTTTATGAGCAAAGAAACCCCAGCAAAAGCATTGTTTACTAAGCACAATTAATAAGAACAAAAAAAGAAATCCTTTTTTCATTGATTTTCTTTTTGTGATTCAGGTTTATAATCATCCATATGCACTACACCTCCCGTTACTGCAAATTTCATAGCATCGGAGGCACTCATATTTTCCAGTTTACGGATCCGATCCCTTTTTACAAGAAAAAGTTGTCCGGCAATATTATATCCTTGCGGTACATACGCCGACACATATTCGGCGCCTAAATTAAAGCGTTTCATGTCTTCATTGGTAAGAAAACCTACCATCCAAACTTCTTCTGCCATAACATTTACCAAAATTGGTTTGTCAAATTTTCTTTTTTGTCCGGCAAAAGCTTCAAAAAAATCTTTTACCGATGAATAAATAAATTTTATTCCGGGAGTACGTTCGAGTACTTTATCAAATAATTCTACAAACCTGGTGACAACAAAAAAAGAAGATATATATCCTATAATTATTACCAATACCACAATAATCAGGAACCCTAACCCTTTTGGCAATCCCTTCACTTGTTTAATTTCCAATATGCCATCACCATTCGTATCAACTGCAATTTGTTTTGTAGTACCCAGGATTTGCGGTAAAATTTGGTCCAATAGGTTGAATAAAGAGACTAATGCCCAACTGGTTATAGCAATGGGGGCTAATATGAGCAGGCCTTGTACAAAATAACGAAAGAGTTTGCGGTAAGTGAATTTACCCAGAGTAGTAGTTGTCATTGTTTCAGCTTTTTCGGCATAAAGGTAACCGAAAAAAGAGGCCATGGGGGTACGAAATAATTTTAGGGAAGGCAAAAAAAGAGGATGGAAACTTTGGTTACGAAAATAGTTTTCTTAGTTTTGCCTCCTTATTTGTGATTATGGATACTAAACAACGGATACAATTAAAGGCCCATGAACTCATAATGCAATATGGTGTTCGTTCGGTAAGTATGGATGATATAGCGGCGGAATTAGGCATGAGTAAAAAAACGCTTTACCAGTTTTATGCTGATAAGGATGAATTGGTGGACGTTATAGTGCTGGAAGAGTTAAAGAAAACGGAAGAAGATTGCATCAGTAGCCGGGTTAACTCCCGGGATGCGATTGAGGAAATGTTTCTTATCATGGAGCGGATATATAAGCAGTTCAGTAATATGAACCCAATGGTTTTATATGATCTGCAAAAATTTCATCCGGCTGCATTTGAAAAATTTCTAAAGCATAAGAATGACTTTCTTTTTAAGTCTATCAAAGAAAATATTGAAAGAGGAGTTGAAGAAGAATTATACAGAGCAGAAATAAATATTGATGTGATAACCAAGTACCGGCTGGATGCAATGTTGATTCCTTTTAACATCATGTCATTCCCCCCCGGTAAATATAACCTGGCAGATGTAACAAAGGAAACCATGGAACTTTTCCTTTATGGGCTTTCTACATTGAAGGGGTACAAGCTCATTTTAAAATATAAATCAACCCAAATCAAAAAATCATTGACTCATGATAAAAAGATGGTTCAATAAATCCTTATTAATTGTATTGTTATTTTCCGGAATTACAGTACAGGCACAGCAGACTTATGAAATCACAGTGAAAGATGCTGTGGATATCGCATTCAAAAATGTTGCGGATCTCAAAAATGCAAGACTGGATTATAAAATTTCAGATGCAAGAAATAAAGAGATTGTCGGCCTTGCTCTTCCTCAGATCAATGGCAGCTTGTCGGGGAATCATTACCTGTCTTTACCCCAGATACAATTTCCTGATGGTACTGAAAAGTCGGTGTATGATGTGCTGCGTGATAATGGTGTAAAAGATGGATCGGGTAATCCCATTACTAAAGAAGGAGAACTCACTTTCCGTAATTTCAGTTTTTTTACTCCCTGGAATATTTCCGGAGCAATCAGTGTGCAACAATTGCTTTTTGAACCACAGGTATTTGTGGGGCTTTTGGCAAGGAAAGCTTTGTTGGAATCAAGTGAATTGCAGATAAAAGTTGCTGAAGACAAAGTACGGGAAGCGGTACATAAAAATTACTATTCGGTTTTAATAGCTCAAAAACAATTGTTTTATGTACAGGAAGGAATAAAGCGATTGGAAAAACTATCGGCTGACATGAATGAAATGTATAAAAATGGATTTGCAGAAAAACTCGATATTGATAAAACTACCGTTTCACTTAATAATACAAAGGCAATAGAAAATCAATTGAAGAATGGAATTTCAATAGGGTTTTCAGTTTTGAAAATGACGCTGGGTTTACCACAATCCGATACACTGGTGTTGAAGGATAATCTAACGCCGCAGCTGGTAAAAGAAGGCGTACTTGATGATTCATTTAGTTATGAAAATCGTAATGAAATAAAACTGTTGAATAAAGCAAAACAGTTGCAAGGATATGATATCCGGCGGTATAAAACATCTTATGCACCCACACTGGCCGCTTTTTACAATTTACAACGAACCGGTCAGCGAAGTGCAAAGTCAGGTTCTTCCTCCGGTCTGCCATGGTTTTGGTATAGCAGCAGCCTTGCAGGTCTCTCCGTCAATATGCCGATTTTCGATGGGTTACAAAAAAAATTTAAGATGAGGCAGGCACAATTGAATCTTGAAAAAGTAGAGAACACTCTTGAGCAGGCAAAGCAAGGTATTGACCTTGAAAAAACTGTTTCAAAAATTACACTTAACAATGCCATGTTAAATATGGATGTGCAGGAAAAGAATATGCAGTTGGCAGAAAAAGTTTATAACACAGTAAAGAAGAAATATGAGCAGGGTCTTGGCTCAAGCTTTGAAATATTGCAAGCTGATTCAGAAATGCAGCAATCTCAGTCAAATTATTTCAAATCATTGTATGATGCCATTATTGCTAAAGTAAGTTATCAAAAAGCCCTTGGAAAACTTTAAACCACCATTTATTAAAACAGATAATATGAAAAAAATTTTGATGATTATTTCTATTACAACTTTGGTTGTATTTACAGCCTGTACCAATAGCGATAAAGACAATAAAGGAGAGCCAGGGGATATAAAAACAAAGTTGGAAAAATTAAAAACAGAAAAATCAAAACTGGATGCTGATATCAAACAACTGGAAGATGAGTTGGCCAAACTTGATACTTCAGCCCAGAAAGACAAAGCAAAACTTGTAAGCGCAGCACCAGTAACACAACAGGATTTTACTCATTACATCGAATTGCAGGGAAGAGTTGATGCTGAAGATATTGTAATTGTAACCCCAAGAGCCATGCCAGCACAGGTAAAGGAAATTTATGTGAAACGAGGTGATATGGTTAAGAAAGGGCAATTGCTTTTAAAACTGGATGATGCTATCATACTGCAGCAAATGGATGGCCTGAATACACAATTGGGCTATGCTCAGAACATCTATAACAGGCAAAAAAATCTTTGGGACCAGGGTATTGGCACAGAAGTGCAACTGATTACCGCAAAGAATTCAATAGATGCTTTGGAGAAACAGATAGCTACTTTAAAAGAAAGCTGGAAAACATCATTAGTTTATGCACCTATCAGCGGAGTGGCAGATGCAGTGAATATTAAGGTGGGTGAAATCTTTAATGGCGCTTCTGCCATGGGTCCGCAAATTGAAATTGTGAATAATGAAAGTATGAAAGTAGTGACGGAGGTTCCTGAAAATTATCAGACCCGTGTTAAAAGAGGATCCCAATTGAAAATTTCTATACCCGATGCAGGGATTGATAGTTTGAATGCAACAATAAGTATTTTAGGAGCCAGCATCACTTCTTCCTCCCGGGCATTTATTACTGAAGCCAGAATACCCTCAATTCCCGGTTTAAAAATAAACCAGGTCGCCATGGTTAAGATAAAAGATTATTATGCTCCAAATGCCATTACGGTTCCGATCAATGTAATCCAAACGGAGGAAAAAGGAAAATACATATATGTGATAGTAAAGGAAGGAAATGTAATGAAAGCAAGGAAAAAGAATGTGGTAGTAGGTGAAAATTTTGGTGGCATGATTGAAATAAAAGCCAACTCACTGACTCCTTCAGATATTATAATTACTGAGGGCTACCAATCTGTTTATGATGGGCAGATTGTAACCATCGATGTAAAATGATAAAATCATGAACCAAAATTTTTTCTATGAATTTTTTTGAAAAGGTTACACAGAAGTTTAAAGAGTATAAGCCTACCAGCTGGTCGGTTGATAATCGCACAGCTATCTATATAATTGCTATTTTGATAACTATATATGGACTTACCAAGTTCAATACGATGCCGAAAGAGCAATTCCCGGACATTGTTGTTCCCACCATTTCCATTACCACAGTATATGTAGGCAATTCTCCGAAAGACATTGAAAACCTGGTGACCCGGCCTATCGAAAAACAATTGAAGGGGATCAGCGGAGCCAAAGTAAAAAAAATTCAAAGCACTTCACAAACGGATTACAGTTTGATCGTAGTGGAATTTGATACCGATGTAAAAACAGAGCTGGCAAAACAAAAAGTAAAAGATGCAATTGATAAAGCTAAAACTGATTTGCCTAATGATCTGACATCAATGCCCGAAGCACAGGAATTTGCCTTTAGTGAAATGCCTATCATGTTTGTGAATCTAAGCGGTGATTATGATGGAATAAAGCTGAAGCAATTTGCAGATAAAATGCAGGATCGGTTTGAGGAACTCAGTGAAATTACCCGGGCAGAAATAGTTGGAGCACCGGAAAGAGAAATTCAGATCAATGTAGATCCGTATAAAATGACTGCAGCAAGAGTAAGTTTTACAGACATTGAAAATGCAGTAAGCCGGGAAAACAGGGACATAACTGGCGGATTGATTGAAGTGGAAAACATGAAAAGAACCTTAAGGGTGAAAGGGCAGTTTACAAGTGCTATGAATCTTAAAGATATTGTAGTGCGCAGCAGTGCACAGGGCGCCACAGTTTACCTGAAAGATATTGCTGAATTAAAAGATACTATTAAAGAAAAAGAAAACTTCGCCCGCCTGGATGGGAAGAATGTTGTTACGCTGAATATTGTAAAACGGTCAGGAGAAAATCTTATCAATGCAGCTGATAAAATAAAAGCCGTAGTAGCTGATATGCGTGCAAAAGAGGAATTGCCAACTGATTTAAAAGTGGTTTTTACAGGTGATCAGAGTAAACTTACAAAAAACTCTTTCCAGGAACTGGTGAATACAATTATTATTGGGTTTATTCTTGTACTCATCATCCTTATGTTTTTTATGGGAGTTACCAATGCATTCTTTGTGGCGCTTAGTGTGCCACTGAGTGTGTTTGTAGCATTTCTTTTTTTACCCGTAGCGGATAATATCATTGGTACCTCAATCACTTTAAATTTCATTGTACTTTTTGCCTTATTGTTCGGATTGGGAATTATTGTGGATGATGCGATTGTTGTTATTGAAAACACTCACCGTATTTATAATAATGGCCGTGTGCCAATTGTAAGAGCTGCAAAAGAAGCGGCAGGAGAAATTTTTGTACCGGTTCTGGCTGGTACCGCCACTACACTTGCTCCGTTTTTTCCATTACTGTTCTGGAAAGGCCTTATTGGTAAATTTATGATCTATCTGCCAACGATGTTGATTCTTACACTGGCAGCATCGCTTATTGTTGCCTTTATTTTTAACCCGGTATTTGCAGTAAGCTTTATGAGGCGTGAAGGAAGAGAATTTGAACCGCCTGCAAAACAGATATTCCGCAGATGGTGGTTCTGGGGCCTTATTCTTTCAGGCATACTTTTTCATTTTGTCCAATGGCCAGGTGTTGGAAATTTCCTCATCCTTATAGGTTTACTTACTCTTCTTAATGCGTTTGTTTTAAGGGATGTCATCCATTGGTTTCAAACGAGAGCTCTTCCGGCCATCATGAAGCAATATGAAAAACTCCTTCGCTGGGTATTGCAAAAAAGAAGGCCTGTACTGATGCTTTGGTTAATGTTTATTTTATTTCCGGTATCAGCTGGATTGCTTTTTGTAAGAGGGAACAAATCAACTTTCTTTCCAAGCGGTGATCCAAATTTTGTTTATGTGTATGTAAAATTACCGGTAGGAACGGATGTAAAATATACAGATAGCATTACTCATCTTTTGGAAAAAAGAGTGCAGAAGGTTTTGGAAAAAGAAAAACCGGGGACAGAAGGAAGTATTGTAGAAAGTATAATTACCAATATTGCAGTGAGTGCAAATAATCCAAGAGATAATAACCGGAGTGTGCAGCCCAACCTGGGCAGGATACAGATTTCGTTTGTAGAATACAAAGAAAGGCATGGAAAAGAGACAAGACCTTACATGGATGAAATAAGAGAGCAAATGAAAGGGATTGCTGGCGCCAGTATTGAAGTAGCACAGGAAGATGCCGGACCTCCAACTGATCCGCCGGTTAATGTTGAAATTTCAGGTGATAATTTTGAAAGTCTCGCTTCCATTTCTTCTCAATTACTCCATTACCTGGATACAAACAAAGTGAATGGAATTGAAAATCTTCAGTCAGATGTGGATTTAAATAATCCGGAAATCACCATCAATGTTGACAGGGAAAAAGCGATGCTGGAAGGATTAAGTACCTCGCAGATAGGAATGGAAATCAGGACTGCTGTTTTTGGTAAAGAAATAAGTAAACTGAAAGAAGGTGAAGATGAATATAAAATTCAGCTTCGTTACACTGATCTGGTTCGTAATGATATTACCGATCTCCTTAATAAGAGGATCACCTTTATGGATATGAATACGATGCGGGTTAAATCAATTCCAATGAGTGCAGTAGCATCGGTAGATTATACCAATACAACCGGTGCAGTAAAAAGAAAAAATATAAAACGAACTATTCAATTGCAGAGTAATGTGCTTGATCCTACCATGGTTGCCAAAGTAAATGCTGAATTACAATTAAAAATTGATGATTTTATACAGAAAACTAAAATACCTGCCGACGTTTCTTTAAAACTTAGTGGTCAGAGTGAGCAGGAAATTGAAACACAGAAATTTTTAGGAACAGCTTTACTGATTGCCCTGGGAATAATTTTCCTGATACTTGTATTGCAGTTTAATAGTTTGAGCAAACCCTTTATTGTAATCACTGAAATCTTTTTCTCCATCATTGGTGTTTTACTGGGATATGCATTTACAGGAATGACAATTTCAACCATTATGATGGGTGTGGGAATTGTAGGATTGGCAGGTATTGTTATTAAAAATGGGATTCTTCTGATAGAGTTTACGGATGAATTGCGACACCGGGGGGTACGAATCCGGGAAGCTGCAATTCAGGCGGGTAAGATCAGGATTATTCCTGTCATGTTAACTGCAGTTGCCACCATTCTTGGATTATTACCATTGGCGGTGGGACTAAACATCAATTTTGAAAGCCTTTTTACAAAACTAGAGCCCCATATCTTTTTTGGCGGCGATAGTGTAGTTTTTTGGGGGCCACTGAGCTGGACAATTATTTTTGGTTTGATTTTCGCCTTCTTCCTTACTCTTGTGATGGTGCCCAGCATGTATATTATTTCAGAAAGGCTGCGGCGCCCAATGAGTACATTCTATGGAACCAAGTGGGTAGCGATTTTTGGTTTCCTGGGCCCATTCTTCTTCATTTTTGTGGCAATCATGTTTTTAGTGAAGAGAATTCAGGGTAAAAGGGTATGGCTCGGAAAACCGATGCAGCGAAATCAAAATACCTGATGTCTTGATTACATAGTTGGTTTTATCCCGCACTCAGCGGGACAAGGTGAAAATAAAAGCGACCCCCGAATTATAACTGCTTATGTATATGGGGGTCGCTTTTTTTATATCAGGCCTATTTTCCGGGAACTAGCCGAAAATTTTCTTTATTTACATTATCCGAGTTCGCCCCAACCATTATTTCAAACTCTCCTGGCTCTGCCACCCACTGCAGGTTATAGTTGTAAAATTTCAGATCATCAATACCGATGGTAAAAGTTATTTTCCTGCTTTCACCTTTTTGCAGGTAAATTTTCTGAAAGCCTTTTAATTCTTTCAACGGACGGGTGATGCTACCTACTACATCTCTTATATATAATTGCACCGTTTCTTCCCCATCATAATTCCCATCGTTGGTAACAGTAACTGATGCTGTGATTTTTTCTCCTGGTTTCATTTCTTTTTTATCAATAGAAAAATCTGAATAAGAAAACGAAGTATAACTTAAGCCATAACCAAACGGGAATAAAGGAGAATTCGGCACATCGAGGTAATTGGATTGAAACTTCGGAGAATTTGGGGCTGAGGGTCTTCCCGTGTTTTTATGATTATAATAAATTGGAACCTGACCAAGATTTCTTGGAAATGTTGCTGACAACTTTCCTGAAGGATTATAGTTTCCAAACAATACATCAGCAACAGCATTGCCCGCTTCCATACCTGCATGCCATGTAACGAGTATTGAAGCTGCCAATTCATTTTCTTCTGTCAATGCAAGCGGACGGCCTGTCATAACAACCAATACCAATGGTTTACCTGTTTTTGCTAAAGCTCTTATTAATTTTTTCTGGCTTTCAGGAATAGTGATTTCAGTACGACTGGCTGCTTCGCCACTCATTTCAGATGCTTCACCAACAACTGCAACAATAATGTCAGACTTGTCTGCAGTTTCCAACGCTTCTTTCAGCATTTCATCCGGACTGCGTTTGTCAATATCAATTCTGGTTCCGAATACATTTACTTTTTTGGCAAACAAGGTATCATCAGAAAGGTTGGCGCCTTTTGCATAAAGAATATTGACTGAGGAGCCACCAACATTTTTCATTCCTTCTAAAACCGGGATTGACATTTGTGCATCTCCTGAAACAGCCCAAGTGCCCAGCATATTGTTTTTATCATTCGCCAGCGGTCCAATCAATGCAATCGTTCCGGATTTTTTTAATGGTAACGACTGGTTGTTATTTTTCAAAAGAACAAAAGTATGGGCAGCAATCTCTCTTGCCTCTTTTCTTCTTTGTGTTGTAAGAACTTCCTGCAGGGTTCTTGATTCATCAATATAGCGGTAAGGATCATCAAACAAGCCCAACTTGTATTTAGCTTCCAGTATTCTTCTGCATGCATCATCAATTTGCTTTTGAGTTACCTTTCCTTCACCCAACGATTTTTTTAGTGTATTTAAAAATCCTTCACCCACCATGTCCATATTAAGACCCGCATTCAATGCCAATGCTGAAACAGTTTGCAAATCACCCATGCCATGATTGGTCATTTCATTTACAGAAGTATAATCAGAAACTACAAATCCTTTAAAGCCCCACTGTTTGCGGAGCAGATCGGTCAATAACCATTTATTGCCGGTTGCGGGTATGCCATCAATTTCATTAAAAGAACTCATCACACTCCCGGCACCTGCTTCCACTGCTGCTTTGTATGGCGGTAAATATTCATTGTACATTCTCACACGGCTCATGTCCGTAGTATTGTAATCACGGCCAGCTTCAGCAGCGCCGTACAATGCAAAATGTTTTACACATGCCATCAGTGTGTTATTCTTACTTAAATCATCACCCTGGTAACCTTTCACCATGGCTTTGGCAATTTGTGCACCGAGATAAGGGTCTTCACCGGCGCCTTCTGCAATGCGTCCCCAGCGTGGATCACGGGCAATGTCAACCATCGGTGAAAATGTCCAGCACAATCCATCTGCTGTAGCTTCAATAGCAGCTTCTCTTGCACTGTGTTCAATCAGTTTCATATCCCAGCTTGCTGATAAACCGAGTGGGATCGGTACAGTTGTTTTATAACCATGAATAACGTCTGAACCAAAAATCAAAGGAATTTTTAACCGTGATTGTTCGACAGCAAGTTTCTGTGCCTGTTTTATTTTAACTACACCAATCACTCCAAACAAACCTCCTACTTTTCCTTCTTTTATTTTCTTTTCAACATCCGTGCTTACTACTGATCCGGTAGGAATACCCCAACCGGGAGTCAGCAAATTCAATTGACCAATCTTTTCTTCCAATGTCATTTTCTTCATCAGGTTGCTGATAAATGTGTTCATTCCGGAATTTCCGGATTTTAAGCTCTGCGGATTTTGAGCAGCAACTAAAAGGGAAATAAGCATTGTGCTTATCAGAAGAATCTTTTTCATCGTTTATCATTTTTTAGATTTCAATAAATAGGGTTCTATTTCTTTTTTCCAGATCGCATACCCTTTAGCATTCATGTGCAGTTTGTCTTCAAGAAATATTTCCGGTAAAGGTGTGCCATTGGGGTTAAGCATTTTATGATAAACATCAATGAAGCTTGTTTTCTTATTCTTTTTTAAAAATTGACTTATAAGATTATTCGCTTCTTCAATTTTAGATTTTAAATGCCAGCGGCTGGGACTGGGTTTAATGGATACAAAAGCAACAGGAATCTTTGGCCATTTATTTCTTATATCACTAAAAAGAGTTTTGAATCTTTCAAAAACAGTTTGCACTGTAACTGTATCGGAAAATGCCAAATCGTTTTCGCCGCAATAGATCACAATTTGTTTTGGCTTATAGGGGAAAATTATAACCTTTTCATATCGGATAACATCCGGTAATGATGAACCGCCAAATCCTCGGTTTATAATTGTATAATCAGGGAAATATTTTTGTACATCTGTCCATTTAGTAAATGAAGAGCTACCAATAAAAAGAATTGCATTTTTTGAAGGAAATGAAATGGAATCCTGTTTTTTGAATGCATTGATTTCATTTGCAAAAGGCTGGGCATTCAGAAAAAATGTTGCTAACAGTAGACAACAGGCAATAAAAAATTTTTTTGCCATAAAATCTTATTGGTTTTATTTATTCAACTTTTATTGTATTGAATTTTTCAGACACTCCATTTTCATTAATGGCTTCAATGGTGAAATAATATTCCTTTTTTATGTCCATTGCTTTAAACCAATACTCATTGGCATCATGCACCATCACACAATTATATAATTTATCGGGTGCAATACCATAATAAATATTATAGGCATAGGCATTGTCCACAGGACTCCATCGTATCCATGCACTACGTTTATCTTTTTCTGTTCGCAATACCATAAATGTTTTTACTGCATCTGGTTTCTTGCCATTGCCATTGCCAAAAACTCTCAAGCCACTTACGGCAAACTTACCTGTGGGCATGTGAAAGTTTTCAAGTCTTATAAATCTTGCTTGTACAGGAGATGGTAACTCTACATATTCATGTGGCACATCGGTTTTATTATTACTCTTATCTGTCAATACATTCCATTTTATTCCATCAACAGAGTAATATAATTTGTATTGATGATAGAGCCCCGGTATTTTTCCCAGGATCTCTGCATCCTGATCAGCATAATTAATCTGGATGGCATTAACAGTTGACAGGTTTCCCAAATCTGTTTGTATCCATTCTCCTTTATTTGCTGTTGCCGCACTCCAATATGTCTTCATGCTTTCATCAACTGCATTGTTTGCTGAATAATTTCCCAATGTTGAAGAAACAACAACTGGTTTCTTGTAATTTAAAAGAAACCAATTTGTAAAACCTGTTCCATACTCCCCCTTAGGAGTTTGGGGCAAATAATGCGGATAATCCCCAAAACTTGTATTGCACCACATCACATCATCTTTATCAAAACCGGAAGGCCATATTCCTATTCTTCTTTCAAAATTATTTTTAACTGATAGCATGATGGTACTTACATGCCAGTAGTTTTTATTGTTGTCTTGAAAGGTGGCACCATGACCTGCACCTCTTGCAAAACCACCCAGCTTCATACTAAGCGGATCAGATTGAGGAAATGTTTCTATGCCATCAAACAGAGGTTTGCTGCCCACCACCACTCCATCTGCATAACCACTAAATTCTGTGCCCGGTGCGCCGTACTGAAAATAATATTTTCCATTGTGCTTTGTCATCCATGAACCTTCAATAAAGGGGTCCAGAAAAGTATTATCCATGTTTTCGCCGAATCGCTGCCATCCATATCTCCAGCTTTGCAAATAATACATTGGCATTCTTGTGCCGATAGGTTGAAATGTTTTTCTGTCTAACTCCACCCCATAAAGCGGATAAGTATTGCTGCTTCCATTGTACATATAAAACCGGCCGTCATCATCGGTAAAAAATGCGGGGTCCCAACCGCCGATATCAAAACTATCAACCAATGGTTTCCATTCATTGGCTTTGGGATTAGTGCTCATCCAGAGTGTAAACTTTCTTGTATAGGTAGAACCAAATACAATCATGGTATCACCAACAATTCCAACAGCAGGAGCACATAGTTCATCATACACCCCTGCATTCCATGGACGCAGAAATTTTTTTGAAATAAAATTCCAGTTCAGCATGTCGCTGCTCCACCAATAACCCCATTGGTTGGTACTGAATAAATAATAATCACCTTTAAAATTAACTATAACCGGGTCGGCTGTTGCCCTGTGTTTTCCCCATTCTGTAAAATTGGGAATAGGGGTGTAGCCGTAATCTATGTTGATAGGATTGCAATATGTTTTTTGCTGGGAATAACTGAGTGACCACACTGAAGATACAAATAGGAAAATGATTACTACAAGCATATAAAGCCTAACTCTTTTCTTTTCTTTTTGCATATCCATTTTGTATAAAATAAATTTTATGCCCATGATGTTTCTCCTTCTTTATAATCAATACATCCTTGATATTTACCCGGCACAGGATTATATCTCAGTACCTGAGTGACTCCCGGCTTTGATGTAAAGAAACCAAGTAATACCAACTGTTTCATCAGTGTAAAATAATGAGGTGGTTGTTCTTTTCCTGTTTGCCCAGTACTTTTTTCATAGTATTTTTTTGCTTCAGCATCAATACCGGTCAGCAGCTCTTGTTTTTGAGTAGCAGTTATTTTCATAAAATCATTTCCATATTTTTTTCCCGCTGCATCATTCAGTTTATTTATTCCATCCTTAAGTGTCTTTAATTGTAATTCATCATAACAATCTGCTGAATAAGAAACCATAAATTTTCCAACCTCTGCATCTTTTGCACCGGGTGTATTGGTTTTTGGCAAAATGGTTTCTGCTACTTCATCAAAAAACAAAATGTCTTTGTCAGAAAAAAAATCTGCAGATGTTTTGTCTTCATTTTTACAACCGGCAAGAAAAAATTCTCCGCCGATTACAGCAGTACCGGTAAGTAAGGCAATCTGTTTTATAAGTTCTCTTCTGTTCATATTTATAAATTTCCTTTTTTCATTTCTTCTACGGCATGATTCACCGCTCTTGCTGTAAATGCCATATATAAAATAGACGGGCTTTGGCTACCGGTGCTGGTCATGCAGGCGCCATCAGTTACAAATACATTTTTACATTGATGCAATTGATTCCATTCATTAAGCAAAGATGTTTTGGGATCATGTCCCATTCTTATCCCACCCATTTCATGAATATCCAATCCCGGGGCCTGTTTGTTATCGCCGCCTCTTACATTTTTAAAACCGGCTGCTTCCATCATTGCTTTTCCCTGTTCTAAAAAATCTTTTACCATTTTATCGTCATTATCATCGTAGCCAACAGAAGTTATTAATAATGGAATACCCCACTGATCTTTTTTGTCTTTGCTTAAACGAACATGATTGGCTTCTTTCGGAATTGTTTCCCCCTGCATATACATATAGCCGCCCCAGCCACCGGGTTCGCTTATTGCTTTTTTAAAATTGGCTCCGATTGTCGGTTGAATTCCTTTATCACTTAACTTTTCCCTGTAAGCTCCGGAGTAAATTACATAGCCGCCTAAAAAATCGGTATCCTGTTTATGCAGGTTTCTGAAATTAGCAATGATACATTCAGCCGGTTTGGAAACTTTATAATATTTATCCCTGAAGCCATCTATCTCTCCACCAATACCTGCCCTGTAATTATGATGACATATAAATTTTCCCATTAAACCATTATCATTTCCCAAACCATTTGGAAAACGATTAGAGAGGGAATTCAATAAAATTAAATTGCTGTTTAAAGCGGAAGCATTTATAAAAATGATTCTGGCAAAATAATCAGTTGTCTTCATGGTATTGGCATCAATTACTTTTACGCCAATTGCTTTTTCTTTTTTTTCATCATAGATCACCGAGTGAACAACAGCATGAGGCTGCACAGAAAGATTACCCGTTTGCCTTGCCCAGGGTAATGTGGAAGTAATGGAACTGAAGTAACCACCGAATGGGCAACCTCTCATGCAAAGGTTTCTGTTAAGACAATAACGGCCCTGTTGTTTTTGTATCTCATTCGGATCAGTAACCTGTGCCCAGCGGCCCGATACATAATGTCTTTTAAATTTTTCCCATATCACTTCTTTCAAATGTTGTTCAACACAATTCAATTCATAACCTATAAGAAATTCTCCATCGGGCATTGATTCTATTCCATCTTTTGTACCACAAACACCAATAAATTTTTCTACATGGCTATACCAGGATGCAATATCATTATACCGGATGGGCCAATCAATAGCATATCCATATCGCTGTGGCGATGTAAAATCAGTTTCACTCCATCTTGCACATGCCCGGCCCCATATCAGTGATTTACCTCCTACCTGGTAACCTCTTATCCAATCAAAAGGTTTTTCCTGTATGTAAGGATGGTCTTTATCTTTTACAAAAAAATGCTGAGTGGTTTCATCGTAACCTGCGGCTTTTGAGATAAGAGGATTTTCATTCAATAATTTTTTTGTCATGGATCCCCGGTGTTCGAATTCCCAGGGAGCTTTGTTCATGGTGGGATAGTCTTTGATATGTTCAATATTTCTTCCCCGCTCAAGCACTAATGTTTTTAATCCTTTTTCACAAAGTTCTTTAGCGGCCCATCCACCACTGATACCACTGCCGATAACAATAGCATCATAAGAATTTTGTTCCACTCCTGTTGTATTAATATTTACCCGGGTAGTATCTGGCATAATTTTATTTTTTTATCAATTGCATTACTGCGCCACCACCGGCAGCCAGTTGCAATGAAACAATACTTTTATTGGTTATTGAAGTTATCTTTTTTTCAAGATTATTTGGATAGCTACTCACATTTTCTGCATCGGTATATACAACGGCTTCGAAATTCCCTTCTTCCAAAAATTGAAATGGCAAAGATAAATTTCTTGGCTGCTTATTGGTAATGGCGCCGATATACCAATTGTCATTCTTCTTTCTTGCAATAACGATATATTCACCAGGCATTGCATCAAGAACTTTTGTTTCGTCCCAGGTAGTTGGTATTTGCTGTATAAATTCAAACCCCGGCTGGCCTTCATAAGCTTCGGGGTAATCACAAACCATTTGCAGATAATTTTCAAGTACTACATACATGGCCAGCATATGGCACCTGGTACCAAGCATGAGCGGTCTTGTATAGTTAGCTTTCATTGCTGATTCCGGTACCGCCCTGAATCCACCTAAATGATAATCCGTACTGCCTGCAAGCATTCTTGTAAAAGGAATATCAATATCCATATCCGGTGTAATATAATTTCCCCACTTATTGCCTTCATAGTTTAATGTACCTTCTCT
>JAHEZE010000039.1 GCA_023251235.1 Sphingobacteriales bacterium
AAACTCAATATTAAGATTTCATACCAGCAACTCAAGCATGAAAAGTTTTTATAACTTCGTGCTGTTGGTGAGGATAACTAAAGCGGTAACTTTATAACATTGAACACCAACAGTGGCGTAGTGCTTGACATGCAGAATCAAAAAAAGTGAAAAAAAATATTCCTTCAAAACTTATCATTGGCTTAAACCTTTTAATCACAATTGTGTTTATTTTGCTTTTCATAAGAGGTTATAATGACTACAAGGCAATGGAGGGTGCCTTGTATACAAATAGCTTTCTTTATATGATTGCTATTGAAGCATTAGCTCTAATAGGTCTTCTCATTATGATATTTAGAAAAAAAGTGGGTTTTTATATGTACGTTATCAGCCAAATTATATTTTTGCTGTACCCGATAGTATCAGGAACAGTCGACACGGTCTTTGGCTTACTAATCATTCCTGCTATAGCTATTCCGGTAGCCTTTATCGTCTATTACAGTAAAAATATAAGTAAATTCCAAGTATAAATTCCTCTTACAAGATTTACATCGAAGTTGGTGTTCTGGTTTAGGAAAATATCAAGCTAAAGATTTTACATCAATATCACATACATAATAAGCATTCATAACTTCGTGCTGTTGGTGAGGATAACTAAAGCATTAAGTTTATAAGTATTGAACACCAACAGCGGGGTAAAAATCCTGGCTAATAAAGAATTCATGATTGTCTGTGTTCCGTAGGAACACCTCATAGGTAGAAATGAAATTTGTTTTCAACGTGTCCCTACGGGACACATGGTGCTTGTTGTTTGAATTACCAAACACACGATACGTTCCTACGGAACGTTTTGCCCATTCGCTATTATTGTTACCTATGAGATGTCCCTACGGGACAATCAATAAGTGTAATAATAAGATGAATAGAACTGTTACAGTACAAGAGTGCGACGCAAGGAACGATGATAAGAAATTCTAAAGCTGGTAAAATAAAAATCTACTTCGACAGTTTGTCAGGCTCACTGCTCAGGGTAAAAAATAACCCTCCGATAGAAATCGGAGGGAACAACTAAAAACACAAGCCTGAAATAAGGCTTCATTGGAATGTAATTCAAAAGGATCAGGATTTAGTCAGGTTTTTTCCCGTCTAAAAAAGTATTGATGCTGCTGATTTTGGTTTGATTGTTTTCGTCGGTCTTTACTTCGTAGTTGCTGTAAAAATTTTCTACTACGGCGTTGGTGTTGCCATACAATTCCATATTACGGCGGATATAAGCCGGCACAGTCTCAAACTCATTATTCGGGTCAGCTGCGTTAATGTTGAAAGACAAATTTCGCAGCTTTTGCAACCTTTCGGCCGCCCTACGTTGTTGCTCTTCGGTTTCGTCCCGCACGGCGGGATCCTCAACTGAATCGGGCAAAGGTTTTTGAATTTGATGGGCCAACGGCATATCCGCCGCAGGAATGTCATCCCTTTCAACCAGTTTCATGTCGAAGAGGTCTTGCTCTTCATTCATGGTGGGTTTAGGGGGGACCGGTTTTTCGGCAGAAGGCATTGGGGTGAAAACCCCTGCTTGTGTTTCTGCATAAATATTGGATGGTCTGGCCAGATAGCCGCCCGATGCTGCAGGCACCGGGGTAGTACTATTTTTAGTTTCTTTATGTTCTTC
Source organism: Sphingobacteriales bacterium (assembly GCA_023251235.1). Lineage (GTDB taxonomy): Bacteria > Bacteroidota > Bacteroidia > Chitinophagales > Chitinophagaceae > VBAS01. The sequence continues at coordinate 1,649 of JAHEZE010000039.1, forward strand.
TTTCTTTAAGGAAAGATTTACGGATTGATTGAGCGAATGTAGTTCCTGCTTCTCTGCAGTTATTCTTATTTTATCCCCCGTAGTATCACTTGGTATTTTTTCAGCCGTGTTCAATTCCCAAACTATGACAGGATTTTCTTTTGGAGATTCCAGTATATAAGTTTCGTTTTCTGTTTCTTTCAATTCTTCATCTTCAATGATCATCATAGCAGAAACTGGTTCATCTGCAACGAAAACATTTTCACTCAACCTTGGTGCAAGCATATCAATAACTTTTTCTTCCTCCTTATTTTCCGCAGCAGTCTCTTCTGCTTTTATCTCTTGCTGTTCTCCAAGAATCATTATTATTTTTTCTTCTTTTTTCTCTTTTTTCTTCTCCCGATAGTTATCGGAATCGGTTTTTGCAAACGGATCTTTATGCTGGAAGCCGGTGGCAATAAGCGTGATGCCGATTTTACTTCCAAGAGAATTATCATATCCCATGCCCAGAATAACATCTGTATTATCTCCTGCCTGGCTTAATAAATAATTCTGAATGATCTCCACTTCATCCATGGTAAATTCATGATCTCCTTCAGCAGAATTGATATTGATAAGAATCCATTTGGCGCCACGGATGTCGCTGTCATTGAGTAAAGGCGAATTCAATGCTTCTTCAATTGCTTTTTGTGCACGGTTTTCACCTTCTGCTGCAGCGCTGCCGAGAATTGCAACGCCTCCATTCTTCATCACTGTACAAACATCAGCAAAGTCTACATTGATCTGACCGGTGGTAGTGATAACATCGGTAATACATTTGGCTGCAGTGGCCAATACATTATCTGCTTTTGCAAATGCTTCCCGCATTTTCAGATTACCAAACTGATGACGCAGTTTATCGTTACTGATTACAAGAAGTGTATCCACATATTGCTTCAGGTTTTTTATTCCTTCTTCTGCCTGTTGAATACGTTTCTTTCCTTCATAAGCAAATGGAGTAGTAACAATACCGACAGTAAGAATTCCAAGATCCTTACAGATTTTTGAAATGATAGGCGTACCACCTGTTCCTGTTCCGCCGCCCATGCCGGCGGTGATAAAAACCATTTTGGTATTTACTTCAAGAATACGCCGGATCTCTTCCAACGATTCTTCTGTAGCCTGGCGACCAATTTCAGGATTGGCTCCGGCACCGAGACCCTGTGTAAGGTGTGGCCCCAACTGAATTTTATTCGGCACATGGCTCTGCGCTATAGCTTGCGCATCGGTATTACAAATGATGAAATTTACTCCGTCAATTTTCTGGCTGAACATGAAATTGACGGCATTACTTCCCCCACCCCCTACACCAATCACTTTGATGATTGATGATTTTTCTTTTGGCAGATCAAAATGTATCATACGGTTGAATTTTGGCGGCCCCCTCTAAATCTCCCGCTACGGGGGAGACTTGTGAAGACACTGATTAAATGTGTTAGTAATTTTCTTATACAGTTATTAATAAAAAGAACTTTAATTTTTGAGAATGCTTCCCATACCACCCTTTAGGGGACGGGAGTTTATTATCCAAGATGATGATCTTCCTCTTCTTTAAAAAGATCCACCAACCTGTCTTTGAATTTATCCCAGAAACCTGTAAGATTTTTACGCTTCTTCATTTTATCAGATGATATTCCATCTTCCGTCACTTCCTCTCCATCAGCATTAACAGCCCGTTTCAAACCATCCGGCACTTCTATTTTCTTAAACTCTGTTTCAAACTGCTTGCGTTTATGTTCATAGTCATCATATCCTTTCAGGATTAAACCAATACAGGTAGAGTAAGTTGGCTTAGCCAGTTCTTCAATATGTCCGGCTGCAAGATGTTCATTCGGAAAACCAATTCTTGCATTCAGCCCGGTAACATATTCCGTCAATTGAATCATATGTTTTAATTGTGAACCTCCGCCAGTAAGAATGATACCTCCATTCAGCGCTTTATTATCAAGACCAACCTGCTTCAGGTGATAAGTAACGAAATCAAGAATCTCACTCATACGAGACTGGATAATGTTAGCAAGATTTTTTACACTGATCTCTTTTGCCGGCATTCCACGTAATCCGGGAATGGTTATGTAAGCGTTTGCTTTAGCTTCGTTTGCTAATGCACTTCCAAACTGAACTTTCATTTGTTCGGCTTGTGTTTTCAATACACCCAAACCGGTTTTAATATCGTTGCTGATATTTTCTCCTGCAAAAGGAATAACGGCTGTGTGTTTTAATATGCCTTCGTAAAAAACAGCCAGGTCAGTAGTGCCGCCGCCAATATCTACGATGGCAACTCCGGCTTCCAGATCTTCCTGTCCCATAACAGCGGCTGCAGAAGCCAGGGGCTGCAGAACAAGATCTTTAGTACTCAGCTTTGCTTTCTCCACACTGCGTTTGATATTACGAATGGCATTTTTATCCCCGGTAATAATGTGGAAGTTGGCTCCGATCTTCACTCCACCATAGCCAATCGGGTTAGGAATATTCTGAAAATTATCAATTGTGAATTCCTGTGGAATCACATCAATGATCTGATCGCCGGCAGGAATATATGTTTTATATTGATCAGCTACCAGTTGATCGATTTCTTTTTGAATGATTTCTTCATCGGTATTCTGGCGCACTATGTCGCCACGGGTTTGCAGGCTTTTGATATGATGACCGGCAATGCCCACATACACTTCATTTATTTCCAGGCTGGGATTGGAGGCAAGGCAGTTTTCCAAAGCATTGTTGATAGCCTTAATGGTTTCATCAATGTTTAATACCTGCCCGTGTTTTACACCGTTGCTATTGGAGCGGCCAAAGCCAAGTATCTCCAGCTTACCGAATTCATTTTTACGGCCGGCAATTACTGCAATCTTGGTAGTGCCAATGTCGAGGCCCACGATAATGGGTTGTTCGTTGTTCATGTTATTGTAGTTTTTAGTTGTTTACGAAATTGTTTATTGATTATAAATTTTTATTTACTGATTTCGTTTTGGCATTACTGCCTTTGGTTGTTTATCATTGGGTTTGTTTTCCTGCCCCTGCAGGCGGGCATTTTTTTGGGGTAAGGATTTAGCTTTCAAAGTATTTGGGTTAGTAGGTTGAGTGCTGGTGGCTCTCAAACTTTTTGTTGTTGATTCAACAGAATCAATTTTTATTTTTGGTTTTTCAATGATCGGTGTTACTGATACGGATGTATCGTTCTGCATTTCCTGTGCCTGCTTCAATAGCTTTTCAATATTCATCCGAAATTGAACAGAGTCAACAGAATTTTTCCCGGTTCCTTTTTTGGTTGCGATTATCTGTCCTGCATACTGTACATCCAGGATCGGGTAACTATCAAATCCCGTTTTATTTAATACTTGTTTATAAAATATCATCAGCCGGGCGAATTTCTTTTCAATATCCAGTCCATTGCCCAGTTTTACTAAATGATTACCCACTTCCGGTATCATTTCAAAATTTCCCTCCGGAGTAATATCAATTTGTGCGGCCTGGCTCATCCAGAAGGAATCACTCATAATATATACGGCCGTCTTTTTTACATCATGCAATAAAATACTGTCTTTTGCTGTCCACATTTTATTCTCAGGAAAGTTGGTAAACACCGGAACTCTTGCACTCATCTTATCAGATAGTGGCATTCTTTTTTCATTACTGTCGATATAGAATGAATTGTTTGTTTTAGTGAAAATCCTGGCTACAGGCTCCCTTTCATCTACTGCCACGTGCAGTACATTCCTGATATCAAACCACATTTCTGCATTCCTTATCCAAACATTATCTTTTAATAATTCTTCCAATTGACGGAGGTTTATTTCTGTCAGTTTCCTTCCTTTTAAGTCAGCGCCGGTAGCAGTAGTAATCAGCCTTGTGATATCTTTTTCATCAATAAAAAAATTGTTACTGGCGCCATTGATTGTTATTGTAAAATCACTGCACAGTTCTTTGTTCTTTTTTCCGATAGCAGCAATTAACAAAGTGAGCATCCCGCCGCCAATACTTATCCAGAGTATGGCAAATAAAATTTTCCGTATAGTTGCTTTAGTATTCACGAATATTTTAACCCCCTGCTAAAATTTGTTTTACCGGCTCTACCATATTGTCAATATCACCAGCTCCTGCTGTAATAATTACTTCACCAAAATCTTTATTTACAGTTTTTGAAAAATCATTCTTCATCCAGTTCATTAATTCTTCTTTAGTCATTATTCTTTTACTATTATTTTTCATTTTATCCAGTATCATTTGACTATTTACTCCTTCAATTGGCAGTTCTCTTGCCGGGTAAACTGGTAGCAGGATTACTTCATCTGCAAGGTCAAGCACTTCAGCAAATCCATCGGCCAGATCTCTTGTTCTTGAGTACAAGTGCGGCTGAAAGATCACTGTACATTTTCTTTGACTGAACAAAGACTTAGCTCCACTGATCAAGGCTCTTAATTCCTCAGGGTGATGAGCATAGTCATCAATAAATGCTAAATTTTTTGTTTTGACTATGTACTCAAACCTTCTCTTCACGCCTTTGAAATCTTCCACTGCTGCTTTGATCTTTTCGTTTTCAATTCCCAAAGAACTTGCTACGGTTATGGCTGCTACAGCATTTTCTACATTATGCATTCCTCCCATGTGCAACACAACATTTTCAATTCTATTCTCCTTCATCACCACATCAAACTCATAACTGCCATTCATCACCCTGATATTATCCGCATACACATCAGCGCTTTTATTTTGCAGGCTATAAGTCAAATGCTTTGCGGTTTTAAATTCTTTCATTTTTTTTAACCCGAACTTGCTTAGCAATAAACCATTTGCTTTCACCTGGCTACTGAATTCAATGAACGCTTTTTCCATTTCTTCCGCCGTGCCGTAAATATCCAGGTGGTCTGCATCCATCGCTGAAATAATTGCTATATCCGGACTTAATTTCAAAAAGCTCCTATCGTATTCATCCGCTTCAATCACACATACATTTTTTTCACTGCTCCAGAAATTGGTTCCGTAGTTCACGGAAATACCACCCAGAAAAGCATTACATCCATACCCCGTATGCCTCAGCAGATGCGCCAGCATCGTGGTAATAGTCGTTTTACCATGTGTACCTGCTATACATATATTAAAAGAACTTGCGGTTATCATTTGCAATACATCACTTCGCTTTACCACTTTATATCCTTGCTGCCGGTAATAAACCAACTCTTTATGATCCTTTGGGATGGCAGGTGTATATACTACCAACTCTGTATCCTTTGGAATCGACTCAATATTTTCTTCATAATGAATTGCAATTCCACTTTTTTCTAACTCTGTTGTTAAAGAACTTTTTGTTTTATCATACCCGCTAACCTTTGCTCCTTTTGAATGAAAGTACCTGGCCAATGCACTCATCCCAATTCCACCAATGCCTATAAAATAAACACTAACCCTAACCCCTAAAGGGGCTTTTTTCTGTTCATTCATCATCTGTTGCTCATTCAACTTCAGTTCATTTTTATTCTTCCTCAATAAGTCTCCCTTTGGGGAGATTTACAGAGTTTACTTTCTACCCCCGAAGGGGAAATTCATAAGGACAGTATTGTTTGTACTTTCAACCCCCCATCTCCGCCTATGCGGAAGGATTGAGGGACTTAATTATTTCATCAGCAATTTTCTCATCAGCATTTCTTATGGCCAATTGACCGATATTTTTTCTTAATTCACTTTGTTTCGTTTCATCTTTTGCCAGTTCAATAATCATCGGTATCAATTGACCCATTGCTTCATTGTCTGGCAGCATCATTGCTGCATTTTTTTTTACCAGGTTCAATGCATTTTCTGTCTGATGATCTTCTGCTGCAAAGGGATACGGAACAAACAGAACCGGTTTTTTCATCAAGCATAATTCTGCAATGGCAATGGCACCGGCTCTTGAGATCACCACATCCGCTGCCGCATAAGCATACTCCATTTGTGCTATAAACTCGTTGACCCAAACTCCTTTCTTTCCTACAGCCCCTTCTTTGGCTTTAGCTGCAAATGGTTTACCTGTTTGCCAGATCAGTTGAAGGCCCGCTGCCAACAATTCATCAAGATGCCTTTCAACAGCTTCGTTGATGGATTTGGCACCAAGACTACCTCCTATAACCAGAACTGTTTTCTTATTCTCATCCAGATCAAAAAACCGAAGTCCCTCAATTCTGGTAATTGCTGATTGTGAGAAAACATCTCTTACAGGATTACCCGTGATCACAATTTTTTCTTTTGGAAAAAATTTCTCCATTCCCTCATTGGCCACACAGATCTTCTTTGCTCTTTTAGCAAGAATCATATTTGTTTTTCCTGCAAAAGAATTTTGTTCCTGGATCACTGTAGGAATATTCCTGAGTTGTGCCTGGCGCAGCATCGGAAAACTTGCATAGCCGCCAACTCCAACTACGACATCAGGTTTAAATTCATTCATGATCTTTCGTGCCTGCATAAAACTTTTAATGATCCTGAATGGCAAAGAAAAATTTTTTATCAAAGAACTTCTGTTGAAACCCACTATATCTAATCCTTCAATTTTATATCCTGCCTGCGGCACTTTTTCCATTTCCATTTTTCCTCTTGCACCAACAAATAATATTTCTACCGATTCAACTTTTTTTTTCAAAGCATTGGCAATTGCGATTGCCGGGAAAATATGACCGCCAGTACCACCGCCTGCTATTATAACCCGAAGCCCCCTCCGCCCCCTATAGGGGGAACCTGAAACATCACTATTGATTATTATTTCATTCATTTCAAAAAGCTTTTTCCTAAGCCTCCCCTTTAGGGGAAGTTTGGAGGGGTTTTCCTTCCAACTGTTCTACATTCCTCGCTACACTAAGAATTATTCCAATGGCAAAACATGTAAACAAAAAACTACTGCCCCCCATACTGACCAAAGGCAGCGTTACCCCTGTTACCGGAAACAGGTTTACACTCACTGCCATATTTGCAACAGCCTGAATCACCAATGTAAAGCTGAGCCCTAACGCCAAAAAAGCGCCGAACGCAAAGGGACAACGTTTAAATATTCTTATACTCCGCCACAGGAACACTATATAAATAAATACAACAAATACGCCCCCGACTAACCCATATTCTTCGATTATTATTGGATAAATAAAATCGTTATAAGCCTGTGGTAAAAAATTCTTTTGGGTGCTGTTGCCGGGTCCTACTCCTACAAAGCCGCCTTTTGCGATAGCAATCTTTGCCTGGGCCACCTGGTAATCATCATCCTCAACTGATTGTTTGCTTCCATAAATAAATCCTTCCACCCGGCTAACCCATGTATTTGCTCTTCCAAATAATCCTGTAGGTTTTTTAGAAACAGTTGCCAGCTCATCATTATTAGAATTATGTCTTATTACGGCAGCCATGATGAGGAATACAATTGGAATGAATGCAATTCCGATTGTCACTAATAAATGTTTTGTATTTGCCCGGCCGATAAATAACAACAACATACAGCTTGCACCCAGCAATAAAGCAGTGGATAAATTGGCTGGTGCAATTAATAAGCAGGTCACTGCTACCGGAATTATTATTGGCAAATACCCTTGTTTGAAATCTTTAATTACATTTTGTTTTTTACTGATCAGCCTTGCCAGGTACATAAACAAAGAAAGTTTCGCCAGGTCTGATGTCTGCATGGTCATATTAATGAACGGCAGCCGGATCCAGCGGCTACCTTCGTTCATTCGTACACCAAAGAAAAGTGTATAGATCAGGAGTGGAATTGAAATAAGGAAAAGTATCTGTGCTACTTTTGACCAAATGGTATAATTAACGCGATGTGCAAAATAAATAACTGCCATCCCCATAATGATAAATGCAAATTGCTTAAAGAGATAGATCTCTGTGTTACCCCTGTATAGTTTATAAGCCAATGAACCCGTAGCGCTGTAAACCACCAGTAGTGAAACCATCGCCAGCAGGATGATCAAAGCCCAGATGACTTTATCGCCTTTGGTTTGTTTGCCAAAATTTTTAAACTGGTTTTGTATGTTTAATGCTTCGGTCATTTATTATTTATTTCAACTTTTTGATCTCTGTTCAACGTCCCTTGCGACGCTCCGTTCTTCTGTAACAATTCTATTAATCTTTCAAAATTGCACCACTACAGAGTGCTATTAATAATCAACCATATTATTCCCCGGTAAAAAACCCGGGCCAATCAACGAAAGCTACATAGCAACACTTCACCCGAGCTCGTTAATATTCACATTCTGCTTATCAACATTCATCTATTCAAATCTCATCCCTCACAAGTCCCTTACCGCTTTTTTAAATTGGTTTCCTCTGTCTTCATAGTTTTTAAACAGATCAAAACTTGCACAGGCGGGGCTTAATAAAACCACATCGCCTTTTTGTGCAAAATGAAAGGCAGCATGTACGGCTTCTAAGGCGCTGCCCGCGTTTACAATAGGGCTAATTATATTTCCAAATACTTCGTGAATCTTTTTATTATCTGTGCCCAGACAAATAATGGCTTTTACTTTTTCTTTCACCAACTCAAGCATCAATGAATAGTCATTCCCTTTATCTACACCACCCAGGATAAGTATGGTTGGCTTGTCCATACTTTCCAGCGCATACCAGGTGCTGTTTACATTGGTGGCTTTGCTGTCATTGATAAATTCCACTCCCCGAATGGTTGCTACCGGTTCCATTCGATGCTCCAGGCTATGAAAAGTTGTTACGGCTTCACGAATTTTTTCTTTACGTAAAACCATGGTGGAAGATGCAATGCATGCCGCCATTGTGTTATATTGATTATGGATTCCTTTAAGGGTAAAATCAAAAACACTCATATTGGTGTATTCATTTCCTGTTCTCATGTACATGTCCCCGTCTTTGATAAACGCACCATTCGGTAGTTCTTTTTTCATGCTGATTGGCAGTTGATTTGATTGAATATTGAATTGGTTTAAATATTTCATAGTTACTTCATCATCCAGACAGTAAATGAAATAATCATCAGCTGTCTGATTCATGGTGATACGGAATTTACTCCGTATATAATTTTCAAACTTGTAATCGTAGCGGTCAAGATGGTCTTCAGTAATGTTGGTGAGTACTGCTACATCCGGTCTGAATGTTTTGATGTCATCCAACTGAAAACTGCTGATCTCTGCTATATACAGCGGTTTGGGATCTACAGCAATCTGCCTGGCAAATGAATAACCAATATTTCCAACCAATGCACAGTCCAGTCCTGCTGTTTTGCAGATATGAAATGTCATTGCAGAAGTGGTGGTTTTTCCATTGCTGCCGGTAATTGCGATAATCTTACTATTGCCTTTAAAGCGGTAAGCCAATTCTATTTCACTGATAATCTGAATTCCTTTAGATCTTATTTTTTTCACCATTTCATTCTTTTCAGGAATACCAGGGCTCTTCATTACTTCATCAGCATTCAGAATTTTTTTATCAGTATGACCATTTTCTTCAAAATCAATACCGGCTGCCTGCAGTTCATTACGATAGACCTCTTTCAAAGAACTTCCATCAGACAGGAATACATCATAGCCCTGTTGCTTCGCCAACAGCGCAGCGCCGACACCACTTTCACCGCCACCCAGTATGACGATATTGTTATTCATCGTTTTCAATTCAAGGTGTACGGAATTTGGTTCTTCACAAGCATTAGTTTTTCAACTGCACCACAATCTGGTTTGGACTTTGTTCTTGTTTCTTAGGGTTTCAGATCACTGGTTTTTCAAAAATTATATTCAACCTTACCCTCGTTCCCTCTCCTGAAGGAGAGGGAGGCCGAGCTATATATTGTTAATCATCTTCATTAACTAAGCATTTCAATATTCATAATTCTGCTCAACTATTTGCCCCTGTGTGTTTGCAATCCTCCCTTTCAGGTGAGGTTTGGTGGGGTTATCTCATCTTCAACGTCGCAATACTTAACAGCACGCATAACATCGTCACGATCCAGAATCTTGTTACAATCTTTGCTTCATGATACCCGAGCTTCTGGTAATGATGATGCAGGGGGCTCATGAGAAAAACCCTTCTTCCTTCACCATATTTCCTTTTTGTGTATTTAAAATAACCCACCTGCAGCATCACACTCATATTTTCCACCAGGAACACAGCACAGAAAATGGGTATCAATAACTCTTTATGAACAATGATTGCCAGGGCTGCTATGATTCCCCCCAGAGTCAGGCTGCCTGTATCTCCCATGAAAACCTGCGCCGGATAAGAATTATACCACATAAAACCAATACAAGCTCCAATCATAGCGGCAATGTAAATGGACAACTCACCCAAGTTGGGTATGTACATGATGTTGAGATAATCGGCGAAAAAGAAACTACCGCTGGCATAAGCGAATATGCCAAGGCATACTCCTACTAAAGCTGAAGTTCCTGATGCTAATCCATCCAGACCATCGGTTATGTTTGCACCGTTGGAAACTGCTGTAATTATAAATATGACAATGAGAGAATATAATAACCAGGAATACTTCCTGATTCCAAGCGGCAAAAGTTTTGTATAATTAAATTCATGGTTTTTCACAAAAGGTATTGTTGTGATTGGTTCTTTAGTTACAACAAAAATTTTTTCTTTTCCATTTACCTGCCTTACCACCTGAGTTGGATCATTCGGATTGTGCTTGCCAATATATTCCCTCCAAATTTTTACATCCCCATGGAAATAAAGCGTCAATCCAACAAATAGACCAAGGCCAACCTGTCCTAATATTTTAAACCAGCCGGCCAATCCATCCTTATCTCCTTTTTTATATACCTCACCCTGTTTTCTTACAATTTTTTTTGCTTTTAGCTTCAAATAATCGTCTATAAATCCTATTAACCCAAGCCATACTGTAGCAATCAGCATTATTATTATATATATAGTATCTAGCCTTGCGAACAACAATGTGGGTACCATGATGCCAAGAATAATAATCAACCCTCCCATAGTCGGCGTCCCTTTCTTTTTTTCCTGATCAGCCAGGCCAAGATCCCGAACAGATTCATCAATCATTCTTTTTTTCAGCAACCTTATCAGTTTCTTTCCATAAATAAGCGTGATGATCAACGATAACAACATTGCCATCAACACCCGGAAAGTGATGAAGTCGAACAACCCGCTTCCAGGAAACTTGATGCCCTGACTTTTAAACCATTCAAACAAGTGGAACAGCATGCTGGTTTTTGGTTTTAAGCCTCACCCTCTGATCCCTCTCCTTTGGAGAGGGAGGCCAGGCTTTATTTTTTTAATCAACTTTTATAATTAAATATTTCATCTTCACTAATTCTTTTCAGCTATTAACCCTTGTGTCCTCAAATCCTCTCCTTTGAAGAGGATTTAAGTGGGGCTGTTATCTACCTAACATTTTGAACAGCTCTCTCACCACTTCTTTATCATCAAAATGATTCTTCACACCTTTTATCTCCTGGTACTTCTCGTGTCCTTTTCCTGCTACCAGGATTATATCTTCCGCTTTCGCTAAACTGATTGCTGTCTTTATCGCTTCTCTTCTATCGACTATGGAGATGCATTTTTTTTTTGCCGCTATACCTACTCCCTGTTCCATATCTTTTATAATCTGTGCCGGATCTTCACTTCTCGGATTATCACTTGTCAATATCACCTTATCACTGTACTCACAGGCTACTTTAGCCATTACCGGTCTTTTTGTTTTATCCCTGTCGCCACCACAACCTGCTACTGTTATCACCTGTTCATTTCCTTTCCTTAGTTTTTTTATGGTCGCCAGTACATTCAGCAATGCATCCGGTGTATGTGCATAGTCCACAATAGCAATCACTTTATCTTTTGGTGAAACCATATAATCAAATCTACCCTCTGCACCAGTCAGCATGCTTAAACATCTCAGCACCTCCAGTTTTTCTTCTCCCAAACAAATAGCTGCCCCAAAAACGGCCAGCAGATTATATGCATTGAACTCACCAATCAATCTGAAATGAACATCCGTATCATTTATATTCATCACCAACCCGGTAAGGCTGTTGCCAAGAATCTTTCCCTTATAATCAGCAATCGTTTTCAGACTATACAAGTATTTTTTTGCGTTTGTATTCTGCAACATCATCAATCCTCTTTTATCATCGGCATTACTGATGGCGAAAGCATCGGCAGGCAATGAATCGAAGAAAGATTTCTTCACCCGGATATATTCATCAAATGTTTTATGATAATCCAGGTGGTCGTGGGTGATATTGCTGAAAATGGCGCCGGAAAATTTCAGACCCTTGCTGCGATGCTGGTGAATGGCATGAGAACTGTTCTCCATAAAAACATGACTACATCCTTCATCAACCATCCGTTTTAACAATGCATTCAGGCTTATTGCATCTGGTGTGGTATGTGTGGCTGGTGCCATACTTTCACCGATGCAGTTTTCTACTGTGCTGATCAATCCGCATTTATATCCCAATATTGTAAAGAGCTTATATAATAATGTAACTATAGTTGTTTTTCCGTTTGTTCCGGTCACCCCCACCAGTTTCAATTTTTCCGAAGGCTGACCAAAAAAATTATTTGCTATATGTGCTGCAGCTTCGGCGCTGTCTTCCACCAGCACATAGACCACCTGTTCATTTTTTATGGCGGGCATTACTTCACACACAATAATTTTTGCGCCTGCTTCAATTGCTTTATCAATGAACCCGTGCCCATCCACTTCTGCACCTTTCACTGCGATAAACAATGAACTTTTACTTACTTTCCTTGAATCAATCTGAACATTACTAACTTCAACACTTGTCGTTCCCACCACTGACCTGATCGCAACCTTGTATAGTATATCTTTCAGTACCACAAACAGCATTTTTCCTTTAAACTCTCAAGCCAATTGTAAATACACTGTCATCCCTTTTGTCAAAGCCATCCCTGCCTGTATAGATTGCACTATCACTTTTCCTTTTCCTATACTTTGAACTTTCACTCCCATATTTTCCAACATGTATAATGCATCCTTTAGACCCATACCTTTTATATCAGGCATCACTTTGCTGATTATATTTTTTTCTTTTATTACCGGTTGATAATTGCTGGCATACACAGCACCCCAATTCGACTGTCTTACTGAATCATTGTATCTAACATTTAATGTTGTAAAAACATTTTTTATATCATTAGTATATCCCGCATAGTAGTAAGCGGTACTATCTTTTTTTACAGCGTACATTGTATTTACTTTCTTTTCTACATACATCGTATATAACCTGGTAGCGATTTCTCTGAATACCGGAGCTGCTAACTGCCCGCCATAATGCAATGCTGCATGAGGTTTTGTTCGGACCAATACGATACAACTATATTGAGGATCATTAGCCGGAAAGTATCCGACAAATGATGCCTGGTAAACCATATCACCATACTTCACTGCTCCATCAGCTACATGAGCAGTTCCCGTTTTTCCTGCAACGGAAAAAGGCATATCTTTAAAAGCTGGCCGGCCGGTCCCTTCTGTTATTACAGCTTCCATACATTCTTTTGCTAACTTCACAGTGGATGATTTGCAAATGTTTTCTGAAAGAACTATTGGTTGAAACTCCCTGTAAGAAATTCCATCTCTTTCAATACTGTTGACAAGGAAAGGTTTCATCATTCTGCCATTATTCGCAATTGCATTATAAAGCGTAAGTGTATGCAACGGACTTAGCTGGATAGCATAACCAAAACTCATCGTGATCATATTCATGGCTCCGCCAGCATTCTTTTCAAAAGGAGCCATCCGGGGTTTGGGCACATCTGTAAGATCAATCGGTGATTTTACATCGAGGAAAAAATTGTGCAGATAATTTTTAAATTTCTTGGGATCATTGCCGAAAGCTTTATAAGCTATTTTACTCATTCCCACATTGGAACTATGAGCAAAACATTCTTTAACGGTCAGTACTGGTTTAGGCGCTCTTTCAGCATCATTCACATTTCTTGGTCCTACAATCATCTGACCGGTGTTCCCTACTTCTACCAGGTCATTTAAAGTTGAAGTTTTTTCTTCCAACACTGATAATAGTGTAGCTAATTTCATTGTCGACCCTGGTTCGGTAACCCTTAATGCATAATTATCATCTTCAAAGTAGCTGCCATCATTTTGCCTACCCAGGTTTGCAATAGCTTTGATCTTTCCGGTTCTTGTTTCCATTACTATCGCTGTTCCATACTGTGCTTCGCTTTGCAGCATCATTTTCATTAATGCTGTACCGGCAATGTCCTGCATATTTACATCAAGGGTGGTAATAATATCTTTCCCGTTCTCCGGCTCCATCTGATAACCATCCACGGGAACAGCAACCCCCCCTGCAATGAACCTAACCAGTCGCTGACCTTTTTGACCAGTCAGTAAACTATCATAACTTTTTTCAAGACCAACATTTTGTTTTTTTACTTTTCCATTACTAACCGCATATTCTCTTGACAAACCAATAGTGCGGTTTGCCAGTAATCCGAAAGGCATTAAACGTTTGCTGTTCTCCTCTATAATTACGCCGCTTTTATTTCTTCCCAGATTCGCTAAAGGAAACTCACGGAATATTTTATATTCCTCAAATCGAAGTTTCTTCTTTAGCAGGTAATAACGATCCTTATTTTTAAAAGCGAATTGTAAATCTTTTTTATATTCATCTGAAGTCTTATCATGAAAATAATTTGCCAATGCTGAAGAAAATGAATCAACATTTTCTTTAAACCGTTTGCCGTTTTTTTCGCGCAAACCATCCGCCATAAAATCAATGTAGATATCAAAAGTTGGAAGAGAAGTACTGAGCATTTGGCCGTCTTCACTGTAGATAGTTCCCCGCCCGGCATCTATTTCTTCAATTTTCTGGTGCAGGCTGTCGCTCATACTGCGCCAGTAACTACCCTGGAAACGTTGAATATAAAAAGCCTTACCGAGAACCATCAGGCTCAGCAATACTATGCCGAGAAAACTGAGGTACACTCTCCACAGTATGTCACGTTTTACTTCCAATGCTGCTTTTCTTAGTGTTTAGTTGATTCATCCGTCTTTGCGTCAACATTGACGAATTTTTTATGTTGTCAGCTTTTGCTGTTCAGTTCGTCGTTCTTTGTGTCACACTCTTGTACTTCAGTAACCTGTCGGCAAGCAGGTTCTATTTTTCTTTCAATACCACCGGCGCTTCTGATAATTCTTTTAACCCCAATGGTTCAACGGCTTTTACTAATTCACTTTGTTTGCTATGAAACATCACTTCACTCTTGACTGTTTTGTATTCATATTGTAACTCTTTTACTTCTTTAGCGGTTTTGTTGATGCTGCGAATAGTCTTATCTGCATAATGACCATTATAGATGTACATAATTGCTAAAACTGCCAGGAACAAAAAGAACGGCACCTGCTTAACGAGGGATTGATAATTCAACCATCGTTTCCACCCGTCCCGATATTTATCGGGAGCTATCGGGTCTAATCTGTGATTCCGTTCTTTAATATTTTCTTGTTCCGGCATAATGAAATGTTAGCAATTATTTCCTGCCCTGATTAGCTGGCAGGGGTTTTTCATATTTCTGGTTATTACCTGGGTTTAATTCAAATGATAAAGATTTTCCAGACCTTTATTTTTCCCTTTAAGGAAGCTGATAAGAACTGCAAATGTTGAAAGGAGCGTCGCAACAGAAGTTGAAAAGAATTGATGTCGCTGGCTCAATAAATAATCCTACGCACTGCTCATTTTCTCTGCTATCCGCATCTTTGCACTTCTTGCCCGTGGATTTTGTTTCATTTCTTTTCCTGTTGGTTCAATTGGTTTTTTTGTAATCACTTTTAATTCATTTACTTTTTCCGCCATGATAAAAGGATTCTCTTCCGTCTCATTAAAGGTTCCGCGACGGAAAAAATTTTTTACCAACCGATCTTCTAAAGAATGAAATGTGATGATAACGACCCTGCCTCGGGGTTTTAAAAGGGATGGGACTTGTTGAAGCATCTCCTTCAATGCCCCTAATTCATCATTTACTTCGATCCGTAAAGCCTGGAATACCTTTGCAAAGTACTTGTTGGGATTTCCTTTCACTACTCCGCGTAAAGCATTTTTAAATGCTTCAATTGTTTTCATTGATGTGTTATTTCTGACCCCGATAATTGTTTTTGCCAGCGTTTTTGCGTTGGTTACTTCACCATACTTTTCAAACAATTTGTGTAATTGTTTTTCGCTGTAGGTATTCACCACATCAAATGCCGTAAGTGTTTGCCGCTGATCCATCCTCATATCGAGTACAGCATCGAACCTTGTAGAGAATCCCCTTTCTGCCTCATCAAATTGATGGCTGCTGACACCGAGATCGGCGAGTATACCATTAACAAGACTGATGTTGTGCAGGCGAAGAAACCGATGCAGATGACGAAAATTATGCGGCACAAAAATGAGGCGTGGGTCATCTGGCAGATTGCAGCGAGCTTCTTCATCCTGATCAAATGCCACGAGTTTTCCATTTTCACTAAGTCTTTCTAAAATTGCTTTGGAATGTCCGCCTCCGCCAAAAGTGCAGTCGACAAAAATTCCGTCAGGTTGGATGTTCAGCGCCTCTATCGTTTCATGAAGAAGAACCGGTATATGATAATGCTGTTGCAATGATTAATAATTTCTAATCATTAATTATTCCTTCTTACCGGTCATTACATCTTTGGCCAGATTACTGAAATCTTCCGCAGAGAATGAGTCAAAGAACTGGTGGTACTTACTACTATCCCAGATTTCAATTTTATTTACAGCTGCTACAAGCACAATGTCTTTTTGTAAGCCTGCATGCTCTTTCAGATTGGGTGGTACCAATAAACGACCGGCACTGTCTGGTTCTACCTGGGTAGCACCATTTAAAAAATACCGGCGAAACTCCCTCACTTTAGGATCGAATTCATTCAGTTTACTGATATCTGCAAAGAGCGGCTCCCAACTTTTCATTGGGTAAAGACTCAAACATTTTTCAAACCCCCTGTTGATAACAAACAGATTTCCCTCTGCTTCCAGCAATTGTCTTTTGATACCTGCCGGTAGAAGAAAACGCCCCTTTGCGTCCAATGTCGCTTCGAATTCTCCAAGAAAGCCTGTCATTATCAGGAGTTTGTAGCAATTTTAAATAAATTGACACAAAATAACACTTTTTCCCACTTCAACACTAAATTTTTTTAATTTTATTTTTTCCCCACCAATCTATAGCCTGAATTCCTTTGCTGCAAAGGGTTATAAAAGATCTTTAATGTTTTTTTGGATAAATACTGTTGGAAGGCTGTGAATTACGGTGAATAAGCTGTGGAAAATCATAAAATCAAACAAAAAATGAATACTTTTTCTATTTTAAAAAACAATTAAATGGCAAATGCAGGGTATTCTGGTACTTCCTTAATTATTAAACTTGGTATCAAACCGTATATGAAAGTTCTATTGATCAATGAACCGAAAGATTATTATAAACTTCTTGAAATGAATATCAGCAAACTTATTTGCAGGAAAAATGAACTGCCTGATATTGTTCATTTATTTGTAAAAAGCAATAAAGAGTTTGTTGGTGAAATGAAAAAACTGATAGCTGTAATCAGAAAGAATTCAAAAATTATTATCTGGGTTTCCTGGTATAAGAAGGCCGCTAAAATTCAAACTGATATAACCGAAGATGTAATACGAGGTTATGCATTAAAGCATAATCTTGTTGATGTAAAGGTTTGTGCCGTGAGTGAGATTTGGAGTGGATTGAAACTGGTTGTGCCGCTGGCAAAACGATGATATATTTGCAGTTCATCAAATACAACGGTTGGTTGTGTTATGACAAATCCCGGAATTCTTTCAATTAAAGATTTTACTTATTCTCTTCCTGAAGAAAAAATCGCCAAATATCCTTTGATTCAAAGGGATGATTCCAAACTTCTGATTTATAAAGATGGAAACATTACGGAAGAAATTTACCGGAATATCGCTGATCAAATCCCTGAAGAATCTTTACTCATTTTCAATGACACTAAAGTTGTTGAAGCAAGATTATTCTTTCAAAAACAAACCGGAGGTATAATAGAAATTTTTTGTTTAGAGCCTCATGATCAATATTCCGATATAACGTCAGCAATGCGTCAAAATGAAAAAATTTTATGGCGATGCCTGATTGGCGGAGCATCGAAATGGAAGCATGGACAAATACTGGAAAAAATAATTATTCTGCAAGAAAATAAATTTATTCTGAAAGCAAAATTCATTGAAAAGGCAGATGACAGTTTTATCATTGAATTATCCTGGAATGATCCGACATTAAGTTTTGCAGAGGTTCTTCATCTTGCCGGGGCAATTCCACTCCCCCCCTATCTTAAAAGAAACGCAGAAGCTGGTGACGCTAAAAGATACCAAACTATCTATGCCAATTATGAAGGATCAGTGGCTGCTCCCACTGCCGGTTTGCACTTTACAGACACTGTATTTGCAAAACTGAAAGAAAAAAATATTCACTCCGATTATTTGACATTGCATGTGGGAGCTGGAACATTTAAGCCGGTAACAAGTGATGTGATGCAAGACCATGAAATGCATGCTGAGCATTTCATAATAACAAGATCAACAATTATGAATATTTTAAATCATCTGAATAAAAATATCATTGCAGTTGGTACTACCTCTCTTCGAACTATTGAGAGCTTATATTGGATGGGAGTGAAACAGACTTTAATCAATAGTCCGCAGTCGATGGATATTACGCAGTGGGAAACTTATGAATTGGAAGAATATCAAATTCCTGTTAAAGATGCCTTACAGGTATTATTAAACTGGATGGGAAAAAACCAAATGGATCACCTGGCTGCCAAAACACAGATCATCATTGCCCCGGGGTATAAATTTAAACTCGTTAATGGGCTCATCACAAATTTTCATCAACCACAATCTACGCTGCTTTTGCTTGTGGCTGCATTTACAGGAAATGGCCCGAAAGCCCCCAATGGCTTTCAGGAAGTTTGGAGAAGAATTTATGAATATGCTTTACAGAACAATTTTCGCTTTCTCAGTTACGGTGATGGAAGTCTATTATGGTTAAACCACGATTAATTTTTTCTCAGGGGAAGATCAATGGTAAATATGCTACCCTTGCCTAAAGTGCTTTCCACTTTTATCTCACCTCCATGTGCCTCGATCACTGTTTTTACATAACTAAGTCCCAATCCAAAACCTTTTACGTTATGAATATTGCCGGTATGTGCTCTGTAAAATTTTTCAAAAATTTTTTTCACTGTTTCGCGGCTCATTCCAATACCGTTATCTTCCAACCGGATAGTCATTTTTTTCCCATTGGATATTGTAGAAATCGTTATTTCCGGAGGTACATTATTTTTTGAATATTTTATTGAATTATCAACCAGATTATTGATGAGATTAGGTAAATGCACTTCATCTGCATCAACAAGATCATTAAATGAATTCAGTTGAAGATTTATTTTACCTTTCTTTTCTTCAAGTTGTAATTCAAAATTATCTGCTACATCTTGGATCACTTTATGTACATGAACAGGCCTTAATAACAGATCTACCTCCTGTTTATCGAGTAAGGCAGCTTTCAGAATAGTTTCTACCTGCCTGTTCATCCGTTGATTTTCCTCTTTAATAATACTGCTGAAATATCCCATTTTATCTTTATCACTTAATACTTTATCATTTTTCATTGCATCCACCGCCAATGAAATGGTGGCCAGAGGTGTTTTAAATTCATGTGTCATATTGTTAATGAAATCATTCTTTATTTCACTCAGTTTTTTCTGACGTAGTATGGTGTTTACGGTAAGAAAAAATGCCGCAAATATGATAATCGTATATAAACCGGCCGTAGCAATTCTCCAACGCAGTTCTTTTAATATAATGCCCTTACTATTTGGCACAATTACCCAAATAATTTCTCTTGGGGCCAGGTTTTCTGCAAAACTTCCACTCAGAGGCTCGATAGGATAAATGTAAGAATAACAATTGGCGCTGTCTTCAATTAATTTTCCAAAGTTTCCTGATTGCCGCTCCCAGTATGTAACCATACCCAAAGGACTTGTAGAAGCTAACGCAAACTCAAAGTGTGTGTCTGCCAGCCCATTTGCAATAAAAGCCTTTTTTATTTTATCAATTAACTGTACGGTAGTAAATCTGCTTGCTACTGTAGTTGGTTTCAGCATTTCAAGTGTGAACTCATCCTGTTTCCAGGGAAAATGATTACTTCCCTGCGCAATCATGCTGCCCTTATATTCTGATAGCTCAGCACCTACCATACTTGTAGCATCAAGTAATTTATGATGAAATTGTTCTTCCTTTATTACAATCATACTTTTTATCCAGGAAACCTGGATGACAATAATACTTATAAGCGACAGGGAAATGAGTACAATTATTATGGGAAAAATTCTTTTCACAAAAAAGAAAATGCGGCCTGTTTTTAAAAGCAGTCCGGGCAAAGATAATATGCTGTTCCTGCTTTTGATAACCCCCGATTTTTAATAATAAAGATTTTAACAGAGGTTTAAACAGAATTGCAGCTATATTGGCAAAATCGGCTATAAAATTCATGGCAAGTTTTCATTAAATTCAATTTTCATCTTAAATTAGGAATATGATTGATCCGGCTGCCGGCATATTATTAATTTCTGACCCGTTTCTGAAAGATCCTAATTTTCTGAGAACAGTGGTTTTGCTTTGTGAACACGAGGAAAACGGAAGTTTTGGTTTTGTTCTCAACCGCAAATATGAAAATACAATTGACGAATTGATTACCGGATTAGAAGGATTTAAAATACCAGTTTATTATGGAGGGCCGGTGCAAACAGATACTATTCATTTCCTGCATCAGTGTCCTGATCAAATACCGGGAAGTGTGGAAGTAGTAAAAGGAATTTATTGGGGAGGGGATTTTGAATTGCTTTGTGAAATGATCCGTATTAATAGAATTGATGTAAATAAAATCCGGTTTTTTATCGGTTACAGCGGTTGGGGAGAAGGGCAATTGAATGATGAGTTGAATGAAAAATCATGGTTGACAGTAAAAGCAGTCAGAAAAATTGTTTTCCATAAAAATTATGAAGAGATTTGGAAGGACTCGCTGAAACAACTTGGCGGCGATTATGAAATGATGATTAACTTTCCTATCGATCCTCAACTTAATTAAATTTTTTCCCTTTTCTTAGGATTTGCAATTAAATTTATCCCTTCGAATTTAACAATAATCAATCTCCTACTATTAAACAAAAGTATATTCATGAAACATTCATACTTCCTATTACTGGTTACCCTTCTGTCAGTATTAACTATAAGTTGTAAACACAAAAGAAGCGGTAAACCAAAAGTTTTGATTTTTAGCAAGACATCGGGCTTTCGTCATAGTTCCATTTCAGTTGGTAAACTGGCGATAATGAAACTAGGCGGGCAAAATAATTTCGATGTTGATACCACTGAAAATGCAGCATGGTTTAATGATGATACATTGAAAAAATATTCAGCAGTTATTTTTTTAAGTACGACTGAAAATGTGCTTGATTACCGGCAGGAAGCGGCATTTGAAAGATATATACAGGCAGGCGGCGGTTTTATGGGAATACATGCTGCCACAGATACAGAATATGATTGGGGCTGGTATGTTCGCTTAGTGGGTGCTTCTTTTGTAAGTCACCCTGAGCAACAGGAAGCTAAGTTGCTTGTAGTTGACAAATCTAATATCGCAACAAAACATTTACCCGATACCTGGGTAAGAAAAGATGAATGGTACAATTTTACCAAGCTGAATCCTGATATTAAAGTCCTGATCAAGATTGACGAGAAAAGTTATAAGGGTGGCATCAATGGTGATAATCATCCGATGGCATGGTACCACGAGTATGATGGCGGCCGTTCTTTTTATACTGAGTTAGGACATACCGAAGAATCGTACAGCGATCCACTTTACCTGCAGCACCTGCTTGGCGGTATTCAATATGCTATTGGCAAAAATGAAGAACTGGATTATAACAAAGTAAAAACACAATTATCGCCTGATGAAGATCGCTTTGTAAAAAATGTATTGGTACAGGGAGAATTTTTTGAACCGACTGAAATGACCATTCTCCCCAATTTTGATATTATCGTTATTCAGCGCAGGGGCGAGATACTTCTTTATAAAAGTGATACTAAAAAAATTAAACCTGCCGGTTTGCTAAATGTATATTGGAAGACCAAAATTAATACTGATGTAAATGCAGAAGAAGGATTGCTGGGAATTGCAAAAGACCCTGACTTTGCCAAAAACAATTACGTTTATATTTTTTATAGCCCTGCTGATACTTCTGTTAACAGGCTTTCCCGGTTTGAATTTAAAAATGATACACTTGTTAATTCTTCGGAGAAAATCATTCTGCAGTTTTATTCGCAAAGGGAAATATGTTGTCATACTGGCGGCTCAGTGGCATTCGGGCCTGATCGAATCCTTTACTTATCTACCGGTGATAACTCCACTCCTTTTGATGAACCGGAGCAGAAATTTGTTAACCATGGCTTTGCTCCATTAAATGATCTTCCCGGTCACGAACAATACGATGCAAGAAGAACTTCAGGTAATTCAAATGACCTGCGTGGAAAAATTTTACGAATAAAAATAAAAGAAGATGGTACTTACGAAATTCCCGATGGAAATTTATACCCAAAAGGAACCGCAGGTACAAAACCTGAGATATATGTCCAGGGCAACCGGAATCCTTATCGCATTTCTGTAGATCAGAAAAACAGTTTCTTGTATTGGGGTGAAGTAGGACCGGATGCAGATAAAGATAGTTTAGATACCCGTGGGCCAAGAGGATACGATGAGGTGAACCAGGCACGCAAAGCAGGTTATTTTGGGTGGCCACTGTTTGTTGGGGATAATTATCCTTACAATGAATATGATTATGCCACAGGCAAATCAGGGCAAAAATTTGATCCCATGAAACCATTAAACAATTCAAGAAACAACACCGGTATAAAAGAACTACCTCCGGCACAACCAGCATTTATCTGGTATCCTTATGGCTATACAAAATATTTTCCTGAGGTAGAAACAGGTGGAAGAAATGCAATGGCCGGCCCTGTATATTATTCTGATAGGTATCCGAAAGAGTCAAGACTACCGGATTATTATAATGGTAAATTATTTATCTATGATTGGATAAGAGGATGGATAAAAGCAGTAAGTATGCTGCCCAATGGTGACTTTGATAAAATGGAACCATTTATGGAGCATACCAAACTGGCAAATGCCATTGACATGGAAATGGGACCTGACGGAAAAATCTATATACTTGAATACGGAACAGGATGGTTTCAAAAAAATCCTGATGCGGCACTTTCACGAATAGACTATATAACTGGAAACAGAGCCCCGAAGATTGCAAGGCTTTCAGCTGATAGATATGATGGCACGGTGCCTTTCAAAGTAAAAGTAGCAGTTGATGCTGTTGATCCCGAAAAAGATAAAATGACTTATAAATGGAATACCGGTGATGGTAAAACTAAAGAAACTGACACTCCGGAATTAGAATATACTTTCACTACACCCGGGGACTATAGCATCAGTGTGGAAGTAAAAGATAAAGATGGCGCTGCTGCAAAAAGTGAAACTATACAGGTTTATGCCGGTAATTCAACACCCGGCGTTACTATCAGCATCAGTGGTAACAAAACTTTTTATTTTCCGGGCAAACAAGTTGTTTATTATGTAGCGGCAATGGATAAAGAAGATTCTGCTATTGCAGCATCTAATTTTTTTGTTTCGGCTGATTATATCGAAGGCCTTGATCTTGCTGCTACACCGCTTGGTCATCAGCAGGGCGAAGTTGGTATAAGTGGTAAAAGTCTTGCCATGTCGCTTGACTGTAAGAGTTGTCATAAAGAATCTGAAAAATCAATCGGACCTGCATTTATTGAAGTGTCAAAAAAATATCAGCATGATCAGAATGCAAGAACTTATCTTATTGATAAAATCATCAAGGGCGGCGGCGGCGTATGGGGCGAAACACAAATGGCGGCACATCCTTCCTTACCGCGGGGCGATATAGAACAAATTGTAAACTGGGTAATGAGTCTGACAGATAATAAAACTGTGAAAAAGTCTTTGCCACAAAATGGCTCTTTACCACCTTCATTAAGTAAGCCCGTAAAAGATAATGGTGTATTGAGTGTCTCAGCAAGCTATACTGATATGGGCGGCGCAAATATTAAATCACTTACAGGCAGAACAACTGTGCTGTTGCGCAATAATAAAGTTGTTTTCAGCGGCAAAGAAAAAATGAAAGGATTTACCACTATCAACTTCAATGGGCTTAATTACATGATCGTTCCAACAACTGAAGGATGGTTTACATTGGACAATCTTGATCTGACCGGTATTGGTTCCGCTACAATAATGGCAGGTTGGCAACAGCCGCCGCAATATGGTTTTAATTTTGAAATAAGACTTGATGATGCTGGAGGAAAATTATTGGGAACCTCAAGTCTTAATCCTCCAAAAGAAAAAACAAACAAAATAAGTTTTGGTATGGTTTCAATTCCGATCGAAGCGGTAAGTGATGGAAAATTCCATACTCTTTATATCGTAAGTAAACCTAAAGATCCAAAAGAAAGCGGCCAGGTAGGTATGCAATCAGTCCAGTTTAATTTGAAATAAGGTAACCACATTGAAAATAAAAAGTGCCGGGTAATAGCGGCGCTTTTTTTATACAGTAGCTTTTCTCTTTTTTGAGAAAAAATAGTCA
>JAHEZE010000175.1 GCA_023251235.1 Sphingobacteriales bacterium
TTTGCATACCGGATTGATATAGGATGGTGGGTATTTGTGACCGCAGGAGCACTTGCCTTGCTCATTGCTTTACTTACCGTGAGTTGGCAGGCAATAAAAGCTGCTATTGCTAACCCGGTTACGTCATTGCGAACTGAATAAAAAGTATTGTTATGATAAAGACCTATTTTAAAATCGCAGTAAGGAATATCAGGAAAAATAAACTGTATTCCTTTATCAATATTGCCGGCTTAACGTTCGGAATTGTTTGCTGCATACTGATCGGACTATTCATCAGCAGCGAGCTAAGCTTTGATAGATTTCATAAGAATGCGGATAGGATTGCCCGCATTACAATGGAATACAGCAGCGGCGGTATTGTAACCAGGGTGGTACAAACCGGCACTAAGCCAGGACCGCAATTTAAAAGAACCTTCCCGGCTATTAAAGATTATGTACGTACAATGAAGTTTCCGCGAATTGTTAGCTATAAGGATAAACAATTCAGTGAAAAACAATTTTATTATGCCGATGAATCTTTTTTCAAAATATTTTCTTTCCCACTTGTAAAAGGAGATGTTACTACAGCATTAAATGCAGATGATAAAGTAGTGGTAACTGAATCTACAGCAAAAAAATATTTCGGCACAACTGATGTTATTGGAAATGTACTCCGCATTGGGGACACAAAAGATTTTATCATCAGCGGCGTGGCAAAAGATGTGCCCCGCAATTCGCAGATCCAATTTGATTTTGTGATCAATTTTCATAACCTCTCAGCCGCTAAAGATGAAATATGGTGGACGGCAAACTATGTCACCTACCTGTTATTGCAGGCCAAAGATCAGTTTTCAGGATTACAGCAACAGATAGCCTCCTATATGAAAACGGATGCTGTACGTAAAGAAGCAAGGATGCAGGGTGGCGACTATCTCACTTATCATCTCGACCCCCTGACGAAAGTACATCTCTATTCGGCACTTGATGGTTTTGAACCTAACGGAAACATCACGTATGTATATATACTTGCAGCTATTGCCGTGCTTATATTGATTATAGCCTGTGTTAATTATACCAACCTTGCAGTTGCTCAATCAGCAGGAAGGAGTGGTGAAATAGGCGTTCGTAAAGTAATGGGCGCATTGCGGACACAATTATTTACACAATTTATTGGCGAAGCTTTACTCGTCACATTAATTGCGATGATTCTTGCGGTACTGTTAAGCACTCAATTGCTTCCCTATTTCAATGCTGTTACCGGAAAACATATTGTTGTTGCCGATCTGTTATCGTTGAAACCGCTGTTGATTATTTTACTCACCGGAGTTATCATCAGTTTTATTGCAGGCATTTACCCAGCCTTGATTCTGTCGGGTAGTGTTATCATCAAAATATTAAAGCAGGGTTTTAGCTTTTCATCCAGTGGAACCGGGTTAAGAAAATCACTGATCGTTGTACAATTTGTCATTTCAATGTCCCTGATCATAGCCACTATAATAATACTTCAGCAAATTTCATATATACGGAATAAAAACTTGGGCTATGATAAAAACCAGGTTCTGATATTGCCCGTTAATTTTCAGACACCAGACCAATACGACGCCTTGAAAGATGCTGCTAAATTATTACCATCTGTAAAAGATGTAAGCGGCGCTTATGGTATTCCAACATCTGTGACCTGGGGAGATGGTTTAAATGCTGATAATGGTAAACAAAAAGTAAGTTTCTCTATCAGCGCCATGCCCGTTGATCTTGATTTTATAAAGACGATGGATATGAAATTGGTTGCCGGATCAGATTATACTCCATCCGATCTGAAATTAATGGATACAAGTAACCAGGGAAAAAAATTTCTATACACCTATATGCTTAATGAAACAGCCGCGAAAATGATCGGCTGGACACCGGAACAGGCAATTGGCAAAATAGTTGATCGCGGAACTCCCGGAATAATTAAAGGGGTAATCAAAGACTTTCATTTTGCTTCCATGCATGAGCCAATCGGCCCTTTAATGATGTTCATGGATAAAAGTTTTGTACGGAATATGTTTATTAAGGTACAAGGCGCCGACATTGCAACACTGCTTGGTCAATTGGAAAAAATATGGAAAGAACGAGTGCCCAATCGCTCATTCGAATATCATTTTCTTGATGAAGATTTCAACAACCTGTATCAATCAGAGCAACGAACAGCCAAAATATTTACACTGTTTGCTGCGGTGGCCATTGGTCTTGCATGCCTTGGTCTATTTGGGCTTGCTGCTTTTACCACTATCAGGCGCACCAAAGAGATCGGTATCAGGAAAGTGTTGGGTGCTACCATTCTTGACATTACCAGAAACATTTCAAAAGATTTTATCATCCTGGTATGCCTTGCTATCGTAATAGCAATTCCGCTGGCATGGTTTGCATCAAATAAATGGCTGCAGGGTTTTGCTTATCGCATACATGTACAACCGTGGGTATTTATTGCATCCGGTATTGCTATTATCCTGATCACACTTGCAACGGTAAGTTTTCAGGCAATAAAAGCAGCCATTGCCAACCCTGTTAAAAGTTTAAGAACAGAATAAAAAATCGGAGGTAACATATATTGACTTTTTAATTTTTCCTTTTGACTTAATAAAAATAGTTATGATTAAAAATTATTTCAAAATCGCCTGGAGAAATTTTCTAAAGAACAGAATTCTCTCCCTGATAAATCTTGGCGGATTATCTGCCGGCATAGCCGCCGTGTTGCTTATTGGAATGTACATATATAGCGAAATAAACTATGATA
>JAHEZE010000040.1 GCA_023251235.1 Sphingobacteriales bacterium
ATACTCAACGTATTGCTGGCAGGTAGCTGAATAGAGTAGTCAATGTGCATGCTGGAACTGCAGTTTTTACAGTTGTAATTATTGTCTTTATTCTTGTCTTTATTGGTAGTTGTTTTAAATGAAATTTGATTTCCTTCTTTGCTTTCAGTCACATCAATATTGTCAAATATTCTGTCAGCAAGGGATTGTTCAGTAGAGCTTGCTTCTATATGTATATCCACTTTTATTTCATTTTTATTCCAGGTAGTTACTGTCACATTGCCAAAACTGTTGTCAATATTCAATGTATTGCCTGATGCAGGATATGATTTAGAAATGCTTCTTTCTTTGAAATGATCAAATCTTTTTCTTTCGTCTTTTTCTTTTTGCGCAAACAATTGTGCGGAGAAAAAGAATACGGTTACTGTAAAAATTAATTTAAATGGCTTTTTCATTTTTTGTTTGTTTAGTGTTTTTAAATTCTTTAAGAATCATGAGTTGCCTTGTCAATAACTCAGATTGTAATTGCAGGTTTTGCATCATAGCGAGAATGATCACATCGCGGTTTGGGCTCTGCAGAGCCTGGTTTTTGAGTGATCTGTAAGAACTGTCAAGAACATTCAAATCTTTCAGTAATTGCTGGTACAGTTCCGGCTGACCGGCAGTTGCCGATTTTAATTCTGAATGGCTATTAGCAAGTAACTGGTTCATCTTTTTTATTTCAGCGGCATATTCCGGAGCAATGCCGCTGATGTCATCCTGATTAACCGGTTTTGCTTCTTGTGATGTTTCCGCTTTTACAGTTGTTGTTTCATGGCTATACTTTTTTATATATAAAAAATAGATGGAAGTAAGTGTAATAAAAATAATGGCAGCTGCGGCACTCCATTTAAACAACTCATTTAAAGAAAAACGCTTTGCTTCTTTTTTTGCCGGAATCGTCTTTTCAATATTTGTCCACACATTTTCAGAGGGAGATTCAGTATCAAAGTCACGGCGGTCACGCTGAATAAATTTGTAAAGATTATTGTTCATGAGCATTCCTTATTTTTAAAAGCGTTAATAATTTTTGTTTTGCCCGGATGTATTGGGTTCTTGCAGTTGATTTACCCACTTTTAGTATTCCTGCTATTTCTTCATGATCATATCCTTCGAATAAATACAATGACAAAACTGTGCGGTATCCATCTGGCAGTTCCTGAATAGCCTGCCTGATTAGATCAACGGTATACCATATTGTCTCTTCATCAGTTTCATCTTCTACGGTATTATCTTCAAAATGATCAATGTCAATGAAATTTAATTTCCGTCTTTTTAGAAAATTGATGCTCTTAAAAATCACAATCTGCTTTAGCCAGGCGCCGAATGTTGATTTGTTTTCAAAACTTTTTATCTGCATAAAAGCATCTGTGAAAGAATCCTGTAAAATGTCTTCCGCGTCCTGCACCCGGTTTACAATTCTCAAAGCAGTATTGAACATAGCTTTTGAGTACCGGTCATATAACAACCGGTAAGCAGATGATTCCCCATCGATGCACTGCTTTACTAATACATCAGCAGAAGTTATGATAGCTGTTAATGCCAGGCAATTGGTTTTATATAAAGTAAAAAGATTTACCGGAATGTTGCATCCTCACAAAAAATAATTTGATAAACGGGGAAAATGGCTGGAACACGGTATTTTTTGACTGTATTAAACCTGACAGTAAAATTGAAATCATGAAAATTCACTCAGTAATTCTTTATTTTCAAATTATTAGTTAGATTAGTTATTTAAAATTACTTGATGATTGCTTCCACACCGCTTGATCAATTTTTAAAATGGGAAAGGGAAATTCCGGATACCATTTTTATGCAACAGCCATTTAATAATAGTTGGAAAACATGGACCTGGGTACAGGCAGGGGAAGAAAGCAGAAAACTTGCCGCAGCATTACAAACACTCGGGCTTCCTCCTAAAAGCAATATTGCCATACTTTCAAAAAACTGTGCTCATTGGATAATGGCCGACCTGGCAATTATGATGGCGGGATATATTTCTATTCCAATTTATCCAACCTTATCTGGTCACTCCATTCAGTCAATACTTGAACATAGTGAAACGAAAGCAATTATTATTGGTAAACTGGATGATTATACTTCACAGAGAAATGGCATTCCGGCAGGCGTTACCAGGATTGGTATGGAATTATATGGAATAAAAGAACAATACAGTTGGGAAGAATTGGTAAAAAAGAACAGTCCGTTAAATAATATTTATTCCTGGCAGCAAGATGATCTGCTGACTGTAATTTATACTTCCGGCACTACTGGAAAAAGTAAAGGAGTGATGCATACTGCTGGAAATTTTGATACAGTATTGAAAATGGCTGTTAACGATCTTAAACTTCCTCATCAACCAGACTTATTTTCTTATCTGCCATTGAGCCATAGTGCAGAAAGAATCGGGATTGAAATAAATGCATTTTATACCGGTGCAAAAATTTCTTTTGCTGAATCGTTAGAAAATTTTTCAAAAAATCTAAATGATATTCAACCTCATTTATTTTTTGCAGTTCCCCGTATCTGGGCAAAATTCAGAGAAGGGATTATTTCAAAACTTCCTCAAAAGAAACTCAGTTTTTTGCTTTCAATACCTATTATCAGCAGCGTCATTAAGAAAAGTATAAAGAAGAAATTAGGGCTTTCAAGAGCATCGCATATTTACAGCGCTGCTGCACCTATTTCTTTCGATTTGCTGATGTGGTTTAAGAATCTGAATATTACTATTCTTCAGGCTTATGGTATGACGGAAGATTGTGTGTACTCTCATTTTTGTTCGCCACATCAGAACAGGTTTGGTTCTGTAGGCAGACCATTAAAAGGGTTAAAGTCAAAAATTGCTGAGGATGGAGAAATCCGGGTTAAAAGTGAAGCGAATATGAAGGGTTATTATCATGAACCTGAATTGACAGCACAATCATTTGACGAAGAAAATTATTTAAAAACCGGGGATATGGGAGAATACGATAAAGATGGATTTCTCTACATTACCGGAAGAATAAAAGATCAATTTAAAACGGACAAAGGGAAATATATATCGCCTGCGCCAATTGAATTAAAATTACTGACTAATGCTGATATTGACCAGGCCTGTGTGGTTGGAACAGGTATACCGCAACCGATAGCCCTAATATCACTATCAGATATTGGAAACAAGAAACCCAAAGATGAATTGATTATAAGTCTTGTTAATACTTTATCGGGTATTAATCCACTTCTTGAAAAATTTGAAATGCTTGAAAAAATTGTGATCATGAAAGAAAGCTGGACGATTGCCAATGGAATGATCACACCTACATTAAAAGTAAAACGGAATGAGATCGAGAAAATTCATTTACCCAAATACCCCAAATGGTTTGAAAAAGAAGAGACCGTTGTTTGGGAGTAATAGCAAGTTGTTGTTTATTTCTTTTTCTTCTTCCGGCGAATCAACATCCAGGATATCCTTTAAATAAAGGGGTTCAATATTATGAGTTAAAAAACCTGCCGGGTGCCGAAGGCTTATTGCTTTGAAATCGTCTAATTGGTGTAATTTATAATATGCCTAAGTTTAAACTGTTCACTGCTTTCTCCTTATTTATTTCAACCATCGTTTTTTCTCAAACACCGGTTTTAAAAGGTACGGTTCGTGATGCTGAAACAAAACAATTCCTTGCAGGGGCTACCTTAAAAATAATCAGTGGCAAAGATTCAACTTCTGTCCTTTCTGATAAATCAGGAAGTTTTGAGTTCAGGTATATTAACCCGGCAAAATATATACTCACAGTAACTTACATGGGTTATGAAATTGCAAGAAAAGAAATAGTTTGGGAAAATATTTCTAAAAAACTGGATGATATTCTTTTAAACAGGCAGGCAAAGACGCTAACAGGAGTTACGGTAATAAGTACCCCGCCTGTTGTAAAACAGAAAGCCGATACGGTTGAGATCAGTGCCAGCCAGCTGAAAGTAAATCCCGATGCCAACACTGAAGATTTGATTAAAAAGGCGCCGGGAATAACTGTTGAAAATGGACAAGTGAAAGCAGGCGGAGAACAAGTGAGAAAAGTAACGGTTGATGGAAGAGATTTTTTTGGTGATGATGCTACAGCCACACTACGTAACCTGCCGGCAGAGATTGTAGACAAAATACAGGTGTTTGACAGGTTGAGCGACCAGGCTCAATTTACGGGTGTAGATGATGGCAGCGCTGCTAAGTCTATCAATATAGTGACAAAAGCAAATATGCGTACCGGACAGTTCGGAAGGATTTTTGCCGGTTATGGAACTGACAGTCATTATCTACTTGGTGGTAACATGAGTTATTTCAAAAACAGCAGAAGACTTTCCATTGTTGCATTAAGTAATGATGTAAACCAGCAGAACTTTGCA
Source organism: Sphingobacteriales bacterium (assembly GCA_023251235.1). Classification (GTDB taxonomy): domain Bacteria; phylum Bacteroidota; class Bacteroidia; order Chitinophagales; family Chitinophagaceae; genus VBAS01. The sequence goes on from JAHEZE010000040.1 coordinate 4,393, forward strand.
GAACTTGATTTATTAGGGGCGACGGGTAGTGGTAGCGGCGGCGGGTTCAGAGGACAAGGAGGTGGCCGCCAGGGTGGCGGTGGCTTTGGAGGCGGAGGTCCCGGTGGAGGTGGTGGTAATTTCGGAGGAGGGGGAAATAGTTTTCTTGTAGGTCAACAGCCAGGTGTCAGTAAAACAAATTCTATTGGTCTTAATTATAATGATAAATGGGGTAAGAAAATGGATGTGAGTGGCAGTTATTTTTTTAACAGCCGTAAAACGATAAATAATGAAAGGCTGACCCGTGAATATTTTCTATCAGGAGATTCCAGCCAGTTTTATGATCAAAATACTCTGTCATCAAATAACAATTTTAATCATCGTGCAAATTTCAGATTTGATTATAAAATTGATTCTTTTAATTCTATTTTAATAACTCCATCCATAAATATTCAAAAATTTGATAACGGCAGTGATGTAACCGGGTTAAACTATTTTTCCTTTACCAATTTACTTAGCCGTACCCGAAACAGCACCACATCAGACAGAACAGCTCACAATTATAATAACACAGTTTTATACCGGCATTCATTTCGAAAAAAAGGAAGAACATTTTCTTTAAGCCTTACTACTGGCTTAAATAATCAGAATGGAGAAACATTTACGGATGCTTATAGTCTCTATTATAAAGGGCCATCTAATCTAAGCGATACAATCCGGCAGTTTAATGACCAGTTATCGAAAGGACACCAGTTTTCAACAAGTATAAACTATACTGAACCGGTAGGTAAAAAAGGGGCAATTCTGGAATTCCGTTATAACCCTTCCTATACATCTAATAAATCTGATAGAAAAACTTATTTTTTTGATGATGGTTCTTATAAATATTCAGTGTTTGATACAAGCCTTTCTAATGTTTTTGATAATACCTATTTCACACAACGTGGAGGTATAAGTTACCGGAAAGGCGACAGGAATAAACAAATTTCGTTTGGACTAGATATGCAATCGGCTCAATTGGAAAGTAACCAGGTATTTCCTTATACAGCAAAAGTGAAAAGAAGCTTTACCAATATTTTACCGAATGCAAATTTCAACCTGCCGCTTTCAAAAAAAGAAAACCTGCGTTTGTTTTACAGGGCATTTACTAACCCGCCATCTGTTAACCAATTGCAGGATGTGATTAATAACTCCAATCCCTTGCTTATTTCTACCGGTAACCCGGATTTGAAACAGCAATTTTCACATAGGTTGGGCGGAAGATATCAGTATACGAATACTGCTAAAAGTACAAGCTTCTTTATTAATCTTTTTGGAGCAGCTGCCAGTAATTATGTAGCTACTGCCACTTATATTGCTCAAAAAGATTCTGTACTTACACCTTCTGTTACCTTACGCAGGGGATCCCAACTTACCAAACCGGTTAACCTGGATGGTCAATGGAACCTGAATTTGTTTCTTACCTATGGCAGACCATTAAAATTTATCAAAACAAATTTAAACCTGAATGCAGGGGTAGTTTATAACAGAACACCGGGTTTGATTAATAATGTTTCCGGTATTACTACTTCCTATAATTATAGTACAGGAGTTGTTTTAGCAAGTAATATCAGTCAGTATATTGATTATACCATTTCTTATAATGCGAATATCAATAAAGCAACAAATAGTTTACAATCCCAGTTGAATAATAATTATTTTATTCAGAATGCAGGTATCAAACTAAACCTGCTTTCAAAAAAAGGGTGGTTGTTTAATACCGATGTGTCTAATCAGAGTTATAAAGGTTTGAGTGACGGATTTAATCAAAGTTACTGGCTATGGAATATGGCAGTGGCAAAGAAACTTTTCAAAGGACAGAAAGGTGAAATACGTCTGTCAGTATTTGATCTGTTGGATCAAAACCAGAGTATTTCCCGTACGGTTTCAGAAACCTATCTTGAAGATGTAATTACAAAAGTGATTAAGCAGTATTTTATGCTGACATTTACTTATAATTTAAAGAATTTCGGAAAGGCGCCTTCAAGACTACAGAATTTCAGGCCAAATATGATGGAAGATTTCAGAAGAAATTAGTTTTTACATAACTTGAAAATCTTAAATCAAATGTTTGACTTTGACGACAGAAATGGAATTAATAGAGCAGTTAAAACAGGGAGATGAACAAGCTTTCAAAATCATAGTAGAGCTTAATCAGGATTTGGTTTATAATACAATTCTGGGAATAGTACAGTACGAAACAGAGGCAGAGGATCTTACACAGGATGTTTTTATCAAAGTTTTTGAAAATATCAGTTCTTTTAAAGGGGAATCAAAATTTTCTACCTGGATATACAGGATTGCAGTTACTAAGGCGCTGGATTTTCTTAGAAGTAAAAAAAGAAAAAAAAGGTTTGGATTCATACAATCTTATTTTGGTAATGAAAATGCAGAGGCTGACCAGGTAAAAGATTTTCAGCATCCGGGAGTAAAAACAGAGAATAAAGAAAGAGCCGTAATTCTTTTCAGGGCAATTGATCAATTACCGGTCAATCAGAAGGCGGCGTATAGCCTTCATAAGCTGGAGGGGCTTAGCTATAGAGAAATAAGCGAAATAATGGATACAACGGTGCCGGCAGTAGAGTCCCTGATAAGCAGGGCAAACATGAATCTTAGGAAGCAATTAGAAGAATATTATAAAGAACATTAAAAGCCGAAGGTAATATTAATCAAAATCGTCAAATGAATTATATATGTTAAATAACGAGCATATTCAAAATGAAATCAGCAGGACCCTCCAAAGTCTTGAAGGGGTAGAAAGGGCAAAGGCCAATCCTTTTCTTTTTACAAGAATAAAAGCAAAGATGCAACGAGAGGAAAATGGGTGGGGGAAAATAGGTTCTTTTATAAGCAAGCCGCTTGTTGCCATTGCAATACTCGTTCTTGTGATGGCTGTCAATGCCTGGTCCGTTATTAATTCCGGCACAAATGATACCCTTACTTCTGAAAATAATAATATAGCCATATCAGATATTACAAATGAAGATGATGTTGTGGCTTCAGCTGATACATACGATTACGAAAACTTAATAAATAAATGAGCTACTTTAAAAATAATAAAGTCCTGTTAATTATAATTGGAGTTTTGTTGGCAACAAATATAGCTGTGTTGTATTTACATGCCTGGAAAAGACATTATCCACCACACGGAAGATCAATGCATGAAGAGATGATGAGGAAACTGGAAATGGAAGTTGGCTTTAATAAAGAACAACTAACCCGTTACGATAGTTTAAGAACACAACATTTTGACAGCATGAAACCCCTATTTGAGGATTTGCATGCAGCAAAAGAAAATTTTTTCAGTTTGCTTACCCGTTCTGATATTTCTGATTCTGTAATCAATGTTTATTCCGAAGCTATTCAGGAAAAGCAAAAAATAATTGACGTGAGAATGCTGAAATATTTTATGTCGATAAGAGAAATTGCTACCGGGGAGCAGAGGCCAAAGCTTGATTCATTTATTGTAAATATCACTAAGAGAATGGCAGGCCCAAGGCAGGGCACCGATCACAGGAGTTATAAAAAAAATTAAAAAATAATATCTTAAACGTCATACAAATGAAAAAGACAATTGTTGCAGTGATGTTGGTTTCTTGTATTGGCACTCTTTCCACTTTTGCGCAGGGAGGTGGTGGAGGATTCCAGATGCCAACTCCTGAAGAAAGAGTAAAAAGGGTTCATTTTAAAATTGACAGTGCATTTAAACTTGATGAAGCTAAATTGAAACAAGTAGATACCTTGTTTCTTGATTACTATCAGAAGCAGGACAAAGTGAGAGAAGAACTGAATGCTGCTGGCGGCGGCGGTGGTTTTCAGGAAATGCAGGAGAAAATGAAGCCCTATCACGATGAACTTGATTCAAAACTAAAACCCATTCTTAATGACGATAATTTTAAGATATGGAAAGAGCAGATAGAACCTACGCTACGCAGACGTGGCGGCGGCCCTCCGAAAAATAATTAATAAGTTCGTTGGTTATACTTTGCAATATGTTGGTTATTGCAACACCCCGGTAAGTTTGCCGGGGTTTTTTTATTTTTTCGGTTCAATTAAATCCCAGAGATTTCCATACAAATCTTCAAAAACTGCAACAATACCATAACTTTCATCTTTAAGTTCTCTTACAAAATGAATTCCTTTTTCCTTCATTGAAAGAAAATCACTCCGTATATTATCAGTGTAAAGAAATAAAAAAACTCTACCGCCGGTTTGATTTCCAACCCTGCTTTTTTGTTCTTCATTAGCAGCTTTAGCAAGCAACAGTCTGCATTCAGAAGATCCTTTAGGCGCCAGCATCACCCATCTCTTTGTTTCACTTAGCAGAGTATCTTCAATTAAATCAAAATCCAATTTCCCGGTATAAAACTTAATGGCTTCGTCGTAATCATCAACCACCAAAGCGATATGTGCAATATGTTGCTTCATTGTTTTTTCATCATTCCCCATTTTGTCTTTAATGCCTTTAATTGTTCCTGCAGTGCTTTTGCAGCATTGATCATCTGTGATGTGGGTGGCATATCGCTATTCTGCAGCGCATTAAAGACAGATGCAAAACCATTGTTCATTCTTCCAAAACTTGGTTCAGTACTTCCAAATTGTGTGCTTTCAAGTTCTCTTGCTTGTTTGTCTTTTTTATTCAATTCATCAGCAACATTTGCAGAAGGGTTAGTCATTTGTCCTTTTAGCATCAACCTGTACAAACGGATTTCTTCCAGTGTTTTTATGCATTCTTTTCTTTCTTCATAACATTGAAGAGAAAGATCATATTGTGTTTGTAAATCTTTTATTCCTGTTTTTACTCTCGGATCCATCTTTACGCTAAAACTTTGTGAAAATGGATATCCATCAACTGTAAGTTTTGCAGTAAAAGTTCCCGGCATTACCCATGGCGATGTTTCACCCGGAGCTGTATTCATAAATGTTGCAGAAATAGGATAGGAGGGTGGCACATTTAATGGGGCATATCTCATATCCCATAGAAAACGATGTGAACCTGATTCAGCTGAAAGTATTTGTTGCGGACGAATCCAGTAATGTGGGATATTAACATCACCAATTTTATACAAAGTATCTTCGTTAGTATATTTTCGAATTAACCTTCCATTTTGATCAAGAATTTCCAAAGAAATATTCGCTGCTTTATCTCCAAGATAATAATCGATCATAGCTCCATCCGGTGGGTTTTCTCCCGCTGCTTCTTCCTGTGGCACCGGAGTATCTGTGTATAAATTCCAATGAATGCGTAAACTATTTTGTGGTTTGTAGAGTATTGTTGTTTGATTTGCAAGTTGACTGGTTAATTGACGGAGCGGAGTAATATTATCCAATATCCAGAAACTTCTACCATGTGTTCCAATAACAAGATCATCATCTTTAATAACCAAATCACGAATGGAAGTTGCCGGCATATTTAATCTTAAGCTTTGCCAGTTTTCTCCATCATCAAATGATACATAGACGGCTCTTTCGCTGCCGGCAAATAATAATCCTTTGCGTATAGGATCTTCTTTTACTACGTTGATAGGATCGTTTGGCAAACCATTCACTATCTCTTTCCAGGTTTTTCCCCCATCATTTGTTTTATAAATATGTGGATGCAAATCATCGCAACGAATTCTGTTAACAGCTGCATACGCTGTATTTACATCAGTATGACTTGCATCCATCAACGATACTTTGCTCCACGAAGTTATTTCCGGAGGTGTAACATTCTTCCACGTTTTGCCGCCATCTCTTGTTACATGTATCAATCCATCATCCGTACCACACCAGATTGTATTAATGTCTTTATAGGAAGGGGCCACGGTATATATAACTCCACGCCTCGGCATTGATTTCATTTCTTTGGTTGTATAAATGCCAACATTCATCGGAATATCCCAACTCTCTCTTGATAAATCGGGACTGATGATTTGCCAGCTATTTCCCCCATTCATTGTTTTAAACAAAACATTGCCTGCGAAATACAATGTCTTTTTATCAATTGGGTTAAATAAAACCGGCGCTGTTCTTATAAATCTGTACTTACCACTTCTCACCGCTTCGGGAGAAATATTTTGTGTCTGTCCGGTTCGCTTATCATATTTAGAAATTTTTCCTCCGTAAATAATATTGGGATCAAGAGGGTCGGCAGCTACATAACCATATTCTTCTGCACCTACAGGATGCCATTCGCGATAAGAAATATTTCCGTCATTTCCTCTTGATGCAATGCCAACACTTCCGCTTTCCTGTTGACCACTGTAAACATTATAGGGAAATACATTATCCGTACTCACATGATAAAACTGAGCAGTGGGTTGATTATTCCAGCTTGAAAAAGTTTTACCACCATTCACAGTGATGATGGCGCCCTGATCACTTGCTATTAAGATAATATCGGTGTTATCAGGATTGATCCAGATGCGGTGATAATCATCACCACCGGGAGCACCACGAAAAGCATCCCAGGTTTTTCCACCATCTGTACTTTTCCAGGTAACCACATTAGCTGAATAAACAATGTCAGGGTTTTTCGGATCTACTTTTACTTCTGCAAAATCACCTCCACGTCCCCACAATCTGTTATCAGTTTGCATTTTTGTCCAGCTTTCTCCTGCATCATCACTTCTGAAAAGACCGCCTTCTTTTCCGGCATCTACCGTTGCATACATTCTTTTAGGATCTGAGGGGGCAATACAAAACCCTATTCTTCCCAAACCCTGCTCTGTTGTTGGTAAACCTTTGGTCATTTTTTCCCATGTATTTCCTCCATCAGTTGATTTAAATAAACCACTTTCTTTTCCATCCCAGGCACCGTTTTCCCAAGGGCCTTGCCTGCCCGCCCACATATCTGCAAAAACAATATCTGGATTTTTTGGATCAATCGTAACCTGAATGGCTCCGGTGTTTTCATCAATATAAAAAACTTTTTTCCAGTTTTTACCACCATCCGTTGTTCTGTAAATTCCTCTTTCTTCATTTGCCCCATAAGGTTTGCCAAGCGCCGCAACAAAAACTTTGTTTTCATTAGTAGGATCAATGGCAAGGCCACCAATCTGCTGCACATCTTTTAATCCGAGCCAGGTCCATGTTTTTCCCGCATCAGTTGATTTATACATACCATCGCCAACAGAAAGATCGGGCCGTTGCAAACCTTCACCGCTACCTACATAAATTGTATTAGGATTTGGCAACAGCCACATCACCAATTGATCCGGTTGGCTGATCATCAAAAATGGGAACCCATGTTCTGCCAAAATCAGTTGTTTTCCATACGCCGCCATTGTTGACTCCGATATAAAAAACATTGGGCTGTTGAGGTACGCCTACTGCACCAACAGTTCTTCCACCACGATGCGGACCAATCATTCTCCATCGCATGGAGTTAAAGTATTTTTCTGAAAAATTTTGAGAAAATAATTGTGCAGAAAAAAGAAGGCCGAACAGGCTTGCAATCAGTTTTGGCATAAAAGAAATTTTGAAATGAAGGTATGAAAATGAGAAGAGAAAGAAATGAAGTAGTAAAACGAAAGCTATTTATTTAAAAACCTGGTTACTGAACGGCGGACTATCCGGTATTTTTACCATATTAAATTCAAAGTTAGTAGCACGATGACAACTGTTACAGGTATTGGTAAACAAAACATAACTGCTTTTGAAGAGTGCAGGGTCTTGCTTTTGTATTGCATTACTTACGCTATCCAAAACAGGTTTCAGCATTCCTACTTTCTTCGATTCTTCTCTTTCTGTTTCGAAGAGTTGAATCGCGTCAAGCGTTTCCATTATTTCATGTATTTCAAACCCAGCAAGTTTCCAGTTTTGGTTTTGCCCGGCAAACCATAGCTTGGCATGATCCACCTGTATTCTGCTCATGAATTCTCCAAAGCCTGGTTTGTAAGTATTCGCCAGTTTTTTTTCCAGGCTGTCAATTTGTTGTTGAAGTGATGTATTCTTTTCTCCGTCCAAATGACAGGCGCTGATGAAGCTTATTATTATAAATAGTGAAATAAAAATTCTTGTCATGTTCTAAAATTACAACTGAATAAATAATAGCAGCTATTTACAGTGAGCTGATTTTTTTCAACCTACTGTTTTTCCCTTACCTAATAGCCAGGCCGCTATGCCTGATGAAATGGTTATCGTGGTTGTACTTGTGAACAGATCAGCAAAAGCAGAAGCTGTAGAAAAACTGTTAGTTGATGCCAGTAAACCAAAATCAACTGAACAGAGTAATAATATGGCAAAAACAAATCCTGATTTCAGCCCGGCCACAAAAGTTCTGGCGCCGGACCACTCAATAACTTTTGTTACAAGAAATCCAATTGCAACTGCCGAAAGAATAATTGCCCACCAAATGAGTTCATTATCGGGTTTATAAAGTTTTTCCATAAACTCAGTGGAAATTGCCGGATGATCATGAAAGAAATCTTTTAGAAATAACATATAGGCTACTCCATTCAAGACAAAGAGCACAACTGCGGTAATAAGACCGGATATAAGAAATCTTTTGTTCATAATTTTGATTTTTAGCTTAAGTAAAAAGAGACTATCCCCATTTTGGTTTTATAAAGTAAAGTTCAGTTCCATCAGGATCGGTGAAATGAAGAAACTGCCCGCCTTCTTCTTCTCTTGGTTGTACTTCAATGGATGATTTGCTTAAAAGAGTTTTTGTTTCTTCAAAATTATCGGTAGTAAATCCTATGGAGATGTTACCTGAGCCTGCCGGATTTTTATCAGTTGGATGAAGACCGATGGTGATACCGGGAGCAGTTATCTGGGCATAATAATTTTGCCAGCGATTCTTTATAGCAAACCCGATTGACTGGTAAAAAGAAATGGATTTATCCATGTCTTTTACCATAATGGTGACATTGGAATCTTTTATTACCATAACAGTAAGTTTTGGTTTAAGCATTAAATATTTTTAGACAGCAGTTTTTGAGGGATAGATTACTTTTCTTAAAGTTAAATAGAATTACTGAACCTTAAAGTGTAGGACCCACCTTCGCTATCCCGATAGTTATAAAGGACAAGAAGCGTCGGTGGGCAGGCGCAACAGATGCTATGAAAACGGGAAGTACAAGTGAGTGACACAACAGAAGCTTAGTAGCAGCAATGTGGGTGGCTACATAATTATCAACTTGCAAAGTTAATGACAGGTTATGTCTTTTCTTTACCCCTATAAAATTTTATTCTCATAGCAGAGTTGTTATCGTGTTGAGTTATCCCTTAATTTTAACCTAAACTATATTATCATGAAATACATTGTTGGCGCTGTTGTGATATGCTCAATTTTTATTCTGAGTTTTTGCAGCAATAATACTGCAGGGAAAAACGAGAGCTCTGCACAAGGAAGTGACGGTATTACTTTACCAGCCGGTTTTTCTTCAACCGTAGTTGCAGAAAATCTCGGTGTAGCCCGCCATATTGTTGTTAACAGCAATGGCGACCTATATGTAAAATTGGATGGACTGAATCAGGGACAAAGTATTCTTCGTTTACGTGACACAAATAAAGATGGGGTAGCTGAAGATATTACAGGATTTGGAAATTACACAGGCACCGGTATCGCTATAGGTAATGGATACCTCTATGCAACATCTGATGATAAAATATTTCGATATAAAATGCAGAATAACGAAGTGGTGAATAAGGATAATCCGGAATTGATAGTATCAGGATTGGTAAGTAGAAGACAACATGCTTCTAAACCCATAACCCTGGATAATGCAGGAAACATTTATGTAACCATCGGGGCGCCATCAAATGCATGCCAGGAAAAAGATCGTACCCCCGGTTCTAAAGGACAGGATCCCTGCCCGATACTGGAAACAGCAGGCGGAATCTGGCAGTTTAAAGTTGATAAATTAAACCAGTCTTATGCTGAAGGTGTTCGTTATATAACTGGAATCAGAAATATAGTGGCATTAAGCTGGAATAGTGAAGCAAACGAATTATACGGAGTCCAGCATGGAAGAGATGATCTGCACAATTTATTTCCCGGCACTTACAACGAAGAAGAAAGCGCCGAGTTGCCTGCAGAAGAAATGTTTCTGATGAAAAAAGGTTCTGACTTTGGATGGCCTTATTGTTATTACGATTGGAGACAAAGTAAAAAATTACTGAACCCTGAGTATGGAGGAGATAAAATAAAAACTGATCGTTGTGATGGAAAGGATAAGCCCATTTATGCATTTCCAGGTCATTGGGCTCCTAATGGGTTGATGTTTTATACCGGTAAGCAATTTCCCGAAAAATATCGTCATGGAGCTTTCATTGCTTTTCATGGTTCATGGAACCGGGCGCCAAGGGAACAACAGGGATATTTTGTAGTTTTTCTTCCTTTTAAAAATGGCAAACCAAGTGGTGACTATGAAATTTTTGCTGATGGTTTTGCAGGGAAAAATAAAACACCACAAGGCGCTGCGCATCGCCCTTGCGGATTGGCACAGGGACCAGACGGTTCTTTGTATGTTTCAGACGATCAGAAAGGAACTATTTGGAAAATAAATTATAAGGGAAATTAAAAAAATGAATAAGCCCACAAGTATTTTCCTGCCGGCCTTCATTTTATTTTTAGCATCCTGGCAACAACCTGTACCAAAAGAAAAATCAGGCAGAGGAAAAATAGTTTATAACAAAGTTTGCCTGAGTTGTCATATGGATGATGGCATGGGTGTGCCCCGGATGAATCCCGCTTTAGCAAAGTCCAACCTGGTTGCCGGCAGTAAAACAAAATTGATAAGGATTGTTTTAAGAGGTTCAGAGGAATTACTGAATGATCCTAACCGGAACTATAAGAACCTGATGGCATCTCATGCTGACCTGACCGATCAGCAGATATCAGATGTGTTGACATTTGTCCGTAACAGTTTTGGGAATAAAAGTTCTATCATTACCCCAGGCGATGTAAAGTATGTAAGATCAAAAACAATCATAAAACCATAAAAGCGTTCATTAACTTAATTTCATATTTATTTGGATATTTAGAAATTGATTACAATATTTGCACTGAAATGAAACAAGTAACAAATAAATCATGGTGGTGGTATTCAACTCTACGGGGTCTGTAATACTATAACTATGTTTATTTTAAACATATTCAAAAGCCCCGGATTAATTCGGGGCTTTTTTTTGCCCCCATCCCCTAAAGGGGTGTAAAGGCAAAAAATATTTTATAAACTTTAAAATTCCCCTTTAGGGGTTAGGGGCATGAAGAAAATTCAAATAACAACGGCCTGTAAAAGAATGCTGGCAGATGTATACACACCTGTTGGTATTTATCTTCGCCTGCGTGATAGATTCCGTGATACCATCCTGCTGGAAAGCACTGATCATCATGCAGCAGAGAACAGCTATTCATTTATTTGTGTAAATGCAATTGGGGGTATTGAAATAAGCAATCTGAAAAACCTTGAGTACAAGCTACCCGGGCAAAAGCCAGAGAAAATTGAGTTGGGAAAAACAGATTCAGTACCGCAGATACTATGGGATTTTATGCAACGGTTTGAGATTGTAAAAACAGAAACAAAAGAAAATCGTTTTGCCCATGGTCTTTATGGTTATACAAGTTACGATGCAGTACAATTCTTTGACACTGTCCATCTCGCAGATCACGGCTCACAGCCCGATGCTATTCCCCTAATGCGTTACCGCCTTTACCAGTATGTAATTGCTGTTAATCATTTTAAAGATGAACTTTTTATTTGTGAAAATAATATTGCCGGTATTGAAAGCGAATCCTCACTTGTTGAATCACTGATCCGCAGTAAGGATGTTCCTGTCTTTCCATTTAAATCCAATGGGGAAGAAATTCCCAATATGCCGGATAAAGATTATAAAGAAATGGTTAAAAAAGGAATTGAAAGTTGTCATCGCGGTGATGTTTTCCAGATAGTGTTAAGCAGATGCTTCCGGCAAAGTTTTACAGGCGATGAGTTTAATGTTTACCGTGCCTTGCGAAGCATTAATCCTTCTCCTTATTTATTTTTTTATGATTATGGTGATTATAAACTGATGGGCTCATCTCCCGAAGCGCAGCTACTTATTAGTAACGGTAAGGCAACACTGCATCCCATTGCCGGAACGTTCAGAAGAACAGGTGATGACGATAAAGATCACCTGGCTGCTGAATTACTGATGGGCGATAAAAAAGAAAATGCTGAACATGTAATGCTGGTAGACCTGGCTCGAAATGACTTGAGCAGATTATGTGATGATGTTTCTGTTGCACACTATAAGGACATACAATATTTCAGTCATGTCATTCATTTAGTAAGTGAAGTAACGGGCAAAGTGAGAGAAGACTCAAATCCTTTTGAGTTGCTGGCAAAAACTTTTCCTGCAGGTACGTTGAGCGGTGCGCCGAAATTTAAAGCAATGGAGTTAATCAATTCTTTTGAGCCTGATTCAAGAAATTATTATGGCGGAGCAATCGGCTTTATAGGTTTTGATGGCAGTTGTAATCATGCCATCATGATCCGAACATTTTTAAGTAAGAATAACACACTTATTTACCAGGCTGGTGCAGGTGTGGTTGCTGCCAGCCAGCCGGAGAATGAGTTGCAGGAAGTAAATAACAAGTTGGGAGCATTGAAGAAGGCGATTGTATTTGCAGAAAATATAACTTAATGAAACAATCAATAATCAATATTCAACAACCAATGTACAAGGTTTTAAAACTTGAATATTGATTATTGTTTGTTGGATATTGAATATTTAAAATAAGAAAGTGACTAAAATATTAGTATTCGATAATTACGATTCATTTACCTACAACCTGGTTCACCTTGTTGAGAAGATTACTCATAATAAAGTGGATGTGTATCGCAATGATCAGATAGCAATGGAAAAAGTAAACGAATATGATAAAATAATTTTATCACCCGGCCCGGGTATTCCGGTAGAAGCGGGTTTGCTTTTACCGCTGATAAAGGAATATGCTGCAACAAAATCAATACTGGGAGTTTGTTTGGGTCACCAGGCAATCGGAGAAGCATTTGGAGGGACACTGGTGAATCTGAGTACTGTATTTCATGGAGTGGCGACGAAGATAGAAGTCGGAAGTCAGGAGTCGGGAGTCAGAAGTCCATTGTTTCAAGGGTTACCAAGTGAAATAGAGGTGGGTCGTTATCATAGTTGGGTAGTAAGTGATGAAAATTTTCCTGATGAATTGGAAATAACTGCAAGAGATGCGAACAATTATATTATGGGATTGCAACATAAAAAATTTGATGTGCAGGGTGTGCAATTTCATCCGGAAAGTGTGTTGACACCAATGGGGGAGGAGATCATGAGGAACTGGCTTAAAAATTAATTTCACAATTAGAAAATGCGCAAATGAAAAAAATACTTCAATATTTATTCGAACACAAAACCCTGAGCCGTGAACAGGCGAAAGAAGTTTTGGTTAACATCGGCAAGGCTGTTTACAACGAGCATGAAATAACTGCTTTCATGACTGTCTATCTTATGCGGAGTATTACTATTGAAGAGTTACAGGGCTTTCGTGATGCTTTACTGGAACTTTGTGTGCCGGTTGATTTGAACGGACATTCAACAATTGATATTGTAGGTACCGGTGGTGATGGAAAAAATACATTTAATATTTCAACACTCAGTTGTTTTATTGTTGCTGGTACCGGGCAAAAAGTTGCCAAGCATGGAAACTATGGAGCATCATCCATTAGCGGAGCATCGAATGTGATGGAACAGTTGGGATACAAGTTTAAAAATGAAAGTTCAAAGCTGAAAGTTGAAATTGAAGAGGCAGACATTTGTTTTTTACATGCACCTCTGTTTCATCCTGCATTGAAAACAGTGGGGCCCATCCGTAAAAACCTTGCCATGCGGACATTTTTTAATATGCTTGGCCCACTGGTTAATCCAGCTAATCCGGAATTTCAATTGATAGGGGTTTTCAGCCTCGAGATGGCAAGAATCTATAATTATCTTTTGCAGCAAACAGGAAAAGCCTTTACAATTATTCACAGCCTTGATGGTTATGATGAAATTTCATTAACCAACGATACTAAAGTCATTACCAACGAAGGGGAAAGAATCTTTACTCCTGAACAACTGGGAAAAAGAATGGTGGAAGCAAATGATATACTTGGTGGGAATAGTGTGGAAGAATCAGCAAAAATATTTTTGAGAATTCTTAAGGGTGATGGCACATGGGCACAGAATGCCGTGGTGCTGGCAAATGCTGCTATGGCTTTAAACTGTACCGGTAAATATAAAAACTATGAGGATGCATTTAATGCAGCAATAAAAAGTCTGGAAAGCGGAAGGGCAAACGAATCTTTACAAAAATTAATTGCTTTGCAATAATGAATATTCTTAAAAAAATAATTGAATACAAGAGATCAGAAGTGGTAAAGAAGAAATCTGAAATCAGTATTGCTGATTTGGAAAGAAGTGATTTCTTTTTAAGACCTGTATTTTCATTGAAAGATTTTTTACTTGATGAGTCAAGAACCGGAATAATTGCTGAATTCAAAAGAAAATCGCCGTCAAAAGGAATTATCAATGATTCGGCTGATGTGGTGGATGTTACTAAAGCATTCGCTGAAAGCGGAGCATCTGCTTTGTCTGTTTTAACGGATAAAAATTTTTTTGGAGGCAGCAGTGATGATTTAATCAAGGCAAGAATAAATGAAATACCCATTTTGCGGAAGGATTTTATAATCGATGAATATCAAATAGCTGAAGCAAGATCAATCGGGGCCGATGTTATTTTACTGATTGCAGCTTGTTTAACGCCATCGGATGTAAAAAGATTAGCTTCCTTTGCAAAAAGTCTGGGACTGGAAGTGTTGCTGGAACTGCATGATGAAGATGAGTTGGGGCATATCTGTAATGAAACAGAAATAATCGGCATCAACAACCGGAACCTGAAAACATTTGAAGTGGATATTGAAAGAAGTTTGCGGATGGCTGAACAGATACCATCTGGAAAAATTAAAGTGGCGGAGAGTGGTATCAGTTCGGTGGAAAATATAAAATTATTTAAGCAACACGGCTTTAACGGGTTTCTTATCGGTGAAAATTTTATGAAAGAAAAAAATCCGGGTGAAGCTTTTAAAAAATTTGTTGAACAATTATAAAACAACCTTGATGAATATTAAAGTTTGCGGAATAACACAGATAAAGCAATTAAGACAATTAGAAGCAATGAACATAGATTTTGCCGGACTGATTTTTTATAAGGAATCACCCAGGTATGTTGGTGACAAACTTCCCAAGGAGGAAATAAAATCTGCTGACTTTGATATTAAAAAAGTGGGGGTGTTTGTTAATCCCGAAATGATAGATGTGCTGGATGCAATTGATGATTATGGCCTGGACATTGTTCAACTACATGGTGACGAAACCCCGGAGATGTGTGAAGACCTGAGCAGTGAGGTAGAAGTGATCAAGGCATTCAGAATTGTGAAAGGAGATAATGTCAATATTGATAAACTGGTGCAGCTTTATGATGCCGTTTGCGATTATTATCTTTTTGACACGGCGGGTCTTAAAGAAAGTTTCGGCGGTACCGGTCAACAGTTTGACTGGAGCATTTTGAACAAAGCAAAAATTGAAAAACCATTTTTCTTAAGTGGTGGAATAGGTTTGGAGGATGCACAAAGAGTAAAGGCATTTAAGCATCCTGATTTTTATGCCGTGGATATAAACAGCAAGTTTGAAAAAGAGCCGGGAGTAAAGGACATGGCCGGCATCCTGCAGTTTATACAGACATTTAAAACAAAGTAACAGCGTTATGGAAATCTGCAAAAATTGCGGGGCACATATTAGCGGATTGTATTGCAGTCATTGCGGACAAAAGGCGATAACCGAACGCATTGGTTTCAAATTCCTGCGTCATGAGGCGGTTCATTTTTTTTCGCATATAGAAAAAGGGTTTTTATATACTTCGGTGCAAATGGTCATAAACCCCGGCAGGGTAGTAACAGATTTTATAAAAGGCAAAAGAAAAAATTATCAATCACCGGTTTCGTATTTCTTAGTCTGGATAACCATTTACCTTTTGCTGCTTTATTTTGTTGAAAAGATTTTCGGTGAGAATGTGGCGATTGATTACAAAGATTATTTTGGACCATCCACTACTACAAAATTTGCCATCAGCCACCTGAGTATTGTTTTGCTGGTGGTATTGCCTTTCCAGGCATTATATTTTTACTGGCTCGTTGCAAGGAAGAATTATAATTATTTCGAATCATTTGTAGTGGCGATGTATTTTTTGGGAACGGTGATACTATTACAATCTTTATTTGCCTTGCTGGCAGTGGTTGTACATTTTATCACTGGTAGTTCTGTTGCACTTATTTACTCTGACCCTTTGAAATTACTTTATTTGATCTGGGCAATAGCGGATACCATAAAATTGTTTTCGCTAAAAAATAAATTTATAAGAGTCGTTGCATTTGCTGTTTTGGCATTTGGAACTTTTACAGTTTGGCGTTTGTATGGTGTGCCGGCAATGACGGATTGGATTGTGGGAGGAAGTTGAAAGATGAAGATTGATACCATGAAAACGGAACGATGAAATGATTGCAACGCAACAAATGATGCCATGAAAAACTGAAGCTGGTAACATAGTAAAATTAAATATGAGGAGATTGCTTCGGCTTCGCCTCGCAATGACAAATGACAACAAAACAATCATATCAACATCCAAACGAACAAGGTTACTACGGCAAATTCGGCGGGGCCTATATTCCTGAAATGCTTCATCGTAATGTGGAGGAGCTTAGGACCCGTTATTTGGAAATAATTTATGAGCCTTCTTTTCAAAAAAAGTTTCAAGAATTACTGCACGATTATGCAGGAAGGCCCACTCCTTTATTTTTAGCGCAGCGGTTGAGTAAACAATACGGAACCACGGTTTACCTGAAGCGGGAAGATCTCTGTCATACGGGTGCACATAAAATAAATAATACCATCGGGCAGATATTGCTGGCAGAGCGGTTGGGAAAGAAAAGAATTATTGCTGAAACCGGGGCGGGGCAACACGGCGTGGCTACTGCTACCGTGTGTGCATTGAAAGGCGTGGAGTGCATTGTGTATATGGGAGAAAAAGATATGGAACGGCAGGCGCCGAATGTGGCCCGAATGAAAATGCTGGGAGCAAAAGTAATTCCCGCCGTTTCGGGAAGTAAAACATTGAAGGATGCAACGAATGAAGCGATCCGTGACTGGATAAATAATCCGAATGATACACATTATATCATTGGGAGTGTGGTTGGGCCGCATCCATATCCTGATATGGTTGCCCGTTTTCAAAGTGTGATCAGTGAAGAGATAAGATGGCAGTTGAAAGAAAAAATTAATTCTGAAATACCGACTCATGTGATTGCCTGTGTAGGCGGAGGAAGTAATGCTGCCGGAGCATTTTATCATTTTCTTGATGAATCTTCGGTGCAGTTGATTGCAGTGGAAGCGGCGGGTTGTGGTATTCATAGCGGCATGAGTGCTGCTACTACACAACTCGGCAAGCCCGGTATTTTGCATGGCAGTAAAAGTTTATTGATGCAGACAGAAGATGGTCAGGTAGTAGAGCCGCATAGTATTTCGGCGGGATTGGATTATCCAGGCATTGGCCCATTACATGCTCATTTGTTTGAAACCGGTCGTGCAAAATTTTTAAGCGCTACTGATGATGAAGCATTGGCAGCTGCGTTTGAACTGGCAAAGCTGGAAGGGATCATTCCTGCATTGGAAAGTGCACATGCATTGCATGCATTGAAAATTTTAAAATTTAATAAGGAGGATAAAGTGGTGGTTTGTTTAAGTGGCAGGGGGGATAAAGACCTTGCAACTTATATGAAGGTCATGGAAAGAAAACAATAAATATTCAACACTCAATATTCAATACTCAATGTTCAGTGATTTAGTGTTGGGTGTTCAAAAAAATAATAATGAATAGAATAAGCAGACTGTTTCAAAGCACTCCTTTAGGGGCGGGGGGAAATGGTATTCTTAATGTATACTGCACTGCAGGCTATCCTCAATTAAATTCAACAATTGAAGTAATGAAAGCTTTGCAGGAAAACGGTGCCGATATGATTGAATTGGGAATGCCTTATAGTGATCCTTTGGCTGATGGGCCAGTAATTCAACAGAGCAGTACTATTGCTTTAAAAAATGGAATGACAATTTCAAAGTTGTTTGACCAGCTTAAAGGATTTCGCAATAAGCCCCCTTTAGGGGATTTGGGGGTTATTCTAATGGGCTACATGAACCCGGTACTGCAATATGGCTTTGAAAAGTTTTGTGCTGCTGCCGCTTCAGTTGGAATTGACGGATTGATTTTACCGGACTTACCTGAATACGAATTTGAAACAGAATATGGCGCCATAATAAAAAAACATGGTCTTGATTTTATTTTCCTGGTTACTCCTGAAACCAGTGTAGAGCGAATTAGTAAACTAGATGAACTGAGTTCTGGTTTTTTATATGCCGTATCCTCATCATCCACTACCGGCACTGATAAGAATATGACTGATGTGAAAAGCTATTTACAAAAACTTCAGGATTTAAAACTTAAAAACCCTGTGCTGGTTGGTTTTGGTATTAAGGACAGGCAAAGCTTTGAAGCTGCCTGTGCAAATGCCAATGGCGCCATCCTCGGCAGCGCATATATAAAAGCTTTGGAAAACTCAACTGATATTTATTCCGATACAAAGACATTTTTGAAAAAGATTCTGCAGCCATGATAGTTATTATTTTCCTCCTGGTAATTTCTCTTGTATTATTCTTTTATTTTGACAGGAAAAGAATAGAGAAAAATAAGAAACAGCATAAGAAAAGAAGAGAAGACCTGTTAGAATTACTGAAAAGCATTAAAAACCATAAGGCTAAAGGGAGTGAAAAGCAATGATCTGTTAAATAATAATATTTTTTCCTCAAGACTTCCAAACTCCTGTTGTGTTGATTAGTTTTGCAAAGACTTTTATAAATATTATATGAAGAGATTTTTCCTGGTATCAGTTGCATTTTTCTTGCTTGTGATAACTACAAGTGCCCAGCTAACTAAAATGGACACTTCATTTGTCATTAATGGATCGATTGCAGGAATTGCAGACGGCGCCGAAGTGAGGTTGGAAAATGCAAATGACAATTCCTTGCTTGCAGCAACAAAATTTTTAAAAGGTGCATTTTTATTAAAAGGAAAATTAACTGAACCGGACCTTTTCTGGCTGAAAATTGCTGGTGAAGCGCCACAATATATTTACGTCGAGAACCGGAAGATAACTATATACGGAAGCAAACCGATTGCCAAAAATTTTGTGGTAATCGGTTCTTCATCACATACCGATTTTTCTGCTTTCCAAAACATGTTTAATCCGCTTATATTGAAGTTGCAATCAATAGTTCCTGTAATCAATTCGATCCCATATGGACCGAAGAGGGATAGTGTAATGAATATATATGACAATACCCGCAATCAGATCCAGAATAATATTGATGTATTCATCACTAATCATACTTCTTCCTATGTTTCTCCATTTGTTTTGTTCGTTACCAACCAGTTTTATGATGACCCTATTTTATTGGAATCAAGGTTTAACCGGATAGACTCAAACATAAGAACCACTCAAATCGGAAACAGTCTTGCCCAATATATTTCTTTTAATAAAGTGGGAGCAGTCGGTACTTCAGCAATTGATTTTTCTCAGCCAGATACCAGTGGTAAAATAGTTTCTCTAAATTCATTTAAAGGAAAATATGTACTGGTTGATTTTTGGGCCAGTTGGTGCGGACCTTGCCGTATGGAAAACCCCAATGTGGTAGCCAGTTTTAATAAGTTCAAAGAAAAAAATTTCACCATCTTCGGAGTTTCACTTGACCGTCCGGGGCAGAAAGAAAAGTGGCTGGAAGCTATCCACCATGATAATCTTACCTGGACTCACGGAAGCGATCTGCAGTTCTGGAACAATGCAGCCGCACAATTATATCATGTAAGTGGAATTCCTTTTAATTTTCTTGTTGACCCCGAGGGGAAAATTGTTGGCCGTAATCTCCGGGGAGAAGATCTTGAAAAAAAGCTTTGCGAATTGATCGGATGTAATTAATCCGGTAATTTTTTTTGTTCCAATCTTAAGAATTACTATCAGGCTTCTGTTGTGTCACTCACTTGTACTTCCCGTTTTCATGGCATCTGCTGCGCCTGCCCACTGTTCCGGGAGCTATCGGGATAGCGTAGGTGAACACTTTTACTAAAAATAAGTCTATTCAACAAAAAGACTCCGGTTATGCCGGAGTCTTTATTCAATGTTACCAATTGTTTATTGGTTATTGATTCACATCTTTGCCTGCTTTCAATTTATCAATCATCGTCATTACATTATTCTTGTTGTTGGCATTAGGGGCCAGAGGCAAAGCCTGCTCGGCATATTTCAATGCTGTTTTAAAATCACCATTGGCTGAAGAGCCTCTTACCATTCCCATTAATGTTGTAAACTGATTAGGATTTTTTTCATAATTTAATTTAAATACACTCAGCGCCTCTTTATATTTTTTCTGTGCCAATAACTGGCGGCCATATTGGTGTATTTGCTGCATAGTGCCCATCGGTAGTGCTTTCTTCATGATGCTGTCAGCCTCATTAATCCGCCCCAGTTTAGCAAGGATATCTGCTTTGGTAGAAAGTGTTTGAAAATTCGCCTCGCCAACAAATTGATCGTTGATTGCCTGTGTGGCCCATGCAAGACCTTCCTCCAGATTCTTGTTTTTGTCAGCAGCATATCTGGCTGCCTGGTGATAGGATTGCCACCCGGGAGAAAAACTTCTCTTCCCACGTAGTTCCCTGCGGAATGATTCAAATTGTAAATTATCCAGGTCAACTTCAACCTTAAACGGGATCGATAATTTTTCCCAAAGCAACATTACAGTAGCCGAATTATCTGTTTCGTCCATGAATTCATATTTCAATCGTTCAACACTTTTATCTAAAGAAACAGGTTTTACTTTCACCCGCAATGCATCTTCAGTTTCCATATAAAAAAAACTACCCCAGCTTGTGTTGTTTTTTGAAAATATCAGGGTGCATTCATTCGGGTCATAAGCAATAAAAAATCCATACTTGCCGGCTGCCAGGGGTTGCCCCTCTATTTTTACATCTGTTGAAAATTCAATCGTTGTATTTTCATTGGAGCCGGCCCGCCACGGTG
Source organism: Sphingobacteriales bacterium (assembly GCA_023251235.1). Lineage (GTDB taxonomy): Bacteria > Bacteroidota > Bacteroidia > Chitinophagales > Chitinophagaceae > VBAS01. Next base: position 25,572 of record JAHEZE010000040.1, read on the forward strand.
CCGCCTTACTTGTACCAAATCCGAGATCTGCAAAACCAACATGTATCAATTGCCCCCATATCTTTCCTTCACGGCCCTTCACACCTGGTCTGTCATAATGAATGGTAACGTCGGTAATGCCAATTCGTTCTTCAACCACGGCTTTTTTATTACCACCATCGGGTGGTACGGTAAGTTGGGAGAAGCCTGCAGTGGTAATGACTGCCAATAGTACAACGGGTAAAATTATTTTTTTCATATACTGTAATTTATTACGGTAAGCTAACATTGCTTCACCATTTGCGCCTGAGTAAAATGATTAGTGAAGTATAGAAAGGATGAGCGGAGATTTGGAGTTGTATTATTGATGCTTTAGTCAACACCATGAAGTATTAATTACAATATTGCTTTTTATCTATCAGTCTTTTTTCATGTACGATTTATTTATTATGATATTACTTTTTCAAAACACACACTATTTTCATCATTTTCATACTGGCTAAAGTTGGGAATGATTGTATAGTTATTTTTTTGATATAGCCGGATGGCAGCTGGTTGTTTTTTGCCTGTTTCCAGAATACATTTTTTAAAATTTAATTCCCGGCACCAGCCTTCTAATTCC
>JAHEZE010000176.1 GCA_023251235.1 Sphingobacteriales bacterium
TCCTTCCAGGATATACAGGATCAATTCAAACCCATCATGTATATGTGCATACGCCACACCTCCGGGAGGAATGGTAGCAATATTGGCTGAAAGTTTTGTGGTGCCCACATTTTTTGCCGACATGCCCTGCTTGTAATGAATGCCGTTCCAGTTACGGGTAGGGCCGCCGCCTCTGATGGTTATGATACCATCATGATCTTCCACCACATTCAGTTCTACTTTGTCTTTATCATCTTTCAGCATATAAAAAAATTTAGGGTTGAATAGTAATTGTAAAGCTATTTTTTCAGGATACTAAAGTTATGAAAAAGCGGGGAGGCAGTTTGTTTTGGGGTAGTATATCAGTTTCCCACAAAGACGCAAAGGACACAAAGTTGTTTATTGATTTTCTTAGCGATCTTAGTGGCTTTGTGGGCAAATTTTTTCAAATTGAGAGACTATTTGTTTTGGTTCGTGCCTGCATGCAACGGCGTATAGAGTAGCTGGTATCCCGTTACGTACCTTCATGCATTAATTGATCAGCATGTACTTCTTTAAAGAACTTCATCGAAGAAATAAATGGTTATTCTGGTTTGGGTTATTCAATCTTCTGATTGCCGTGGTACTGATCGTATTAATGCAGGTGGAAAACACGCAAATACTTGGGGTAAACCGTTGGCTAAAGCCATATAAATTTTATGCATCAGTAGGGATCATGTCGCTGACCATGGGCTGGTTAATGTATTATCTTGATAATTCAAAAGCAGTAAAAAGTTCCAGTATAGCTATCTGCATCTCTATGTTCTTTGAGAATGGACTGATCCTGCTGCAGGCTATCCGGGGAACTACTTCGCATTTTAATAATTCATCCTCCTATAATTCCACTGTGTTTAGCCTGATGGGTATTGCCATTATTGTATTCACCATCACCTGCATTCGCATATGTATTCGTTTTTTCCGACAAAAGCAATTCAGCATACCGCCTTCCTATGTTTGGGGTATCCGGCTGGGTATATTGTTCTTTATCCTCTTTTCTTTGGAAGGTGGTATTATGATCAGTATGATGAAGCACACGGTTGGTGCGGCAGATGGAGGACCCGGGATACTGTTATTTAACTGGAGTACCGCTCATGGTGATCTGCGCATTGCACATTTCCTGGGGATCCACTCTTTACAGGTATTATCGCTGATGGGTTTCTATGTAGCCCGCACAAAAACCCAGGCCATTATTTTTTCTCTTGTATATGTGGCATTGGTCACTGTCGTATTGATACAGGCACTGTCAGGCATTTCTTTATTTTCTTAATTCATCCGGCAACCTTAATTAACCTTGTTTAACTGCATAATCAAAAACTTGCGGGTAGATTTGAAGTAAAATCATTCACATGAAAACATTTCTTTTCTTCACTGGCCTGTCACTGTACTCAATGATCAGTTTTTCACAATTCACTACTTCTGAAAAAATAACAGCATTGAATAAAGAAATGGAAAAGACTTTTAATAATAATGATATGCTGAAAGTCGCAACCTTTTATCTTGACAGTGCTGTTATCATGGGCGGAGGAATGAATTTAACGGGCAGGACCAACATTGATAATTATTGGTTGTCATTAAAAGACAATGGAGCAAGCTGGAAACTTGAGACAGACAAAATTGAAGACTATGACAACATAGTTATTCAAAGAGGAAGATCTTATTTGAGTTCGGGTTCAGGAATGCAATCAAATGTCAGGTTCATTCTTATCTGGAAAAAAACAGGAGATAATTATAAAGTGTTGTATGATTCTTTCACGAGGTTATAAATTCTCCGCTGTTCATTGTGTTCAGCAAAATAAAAAACTGTCAAAGCGAAGAGATCAATGTTGCAAACGGTGACTTACGATTATGTAAATTGTATAAATTATTATAAAGGGAAGAAAAATAATGGAAAGAATTGAGTAGATAGCTCCGATCAATACTAAAAGAACGAATAAAATAAAATCAACGAAACCTGGCTTTGTGTTTTTCGGATATTTATCGAGCCATAAAAATTTTTGCAGTTCGCTCAATTTCATATCTAATACTTCTTCAGTGGAAATAATATTGTAATATAAATTTTTAGTTTTTCTTCCTCGTGCAAATGCTTTTATGACGCCCCAGAAATTAAAGACAATACCCATCATCATGCCGCTCATGTCAAGTACCCAGGCCGCCCAGTATTTTTTACAACCCGATGCAATTTCCCAGGCGCTGATTTCCGTCTCACCAGTAATAGTGGAGGGATAGCCAGTAACGATGTGATGAATATCATGTTTGAGAACGGCTTTTTTTCTTGCAGTGAAATTAGGGATATAAAGAAATATTTTTTTTGTGAGCTCAATTTTTACATGTGGCTTGCTTTTACCGCCATCTTCATCTAAGCGATATTGCTTATAAAAAGCTGGTAATAATTCACGGGGAGTTTGTGTTTCAATTTCCGCAAAGGAATGATCCATGATGTGTTAAAAGCCAGAGTTGCTTTTGAAGAACAAAATTACTGAAGATTCTCCATTGTCTCCGTCATGGTTCATGAGAGAACCATTTTTATTTTGATTGTTAAGGTTCGTAACTATCTAAAATAATTTCGCAACTCATTTATTTTTTCATGGGGCGTACTGGTTTGAATGATACCACGCCGGGATTGGTCAAGATCCAGGATCGTATAGATCGTCATTACTGTCATTAATGCATACAGCATTATTATTATCCAGTCATTTTTCTTTTCCTT
>JAHEZE010000177.1 GCA_023251235.1 Sphingobacteriales bacterium
ATCTAATCTGGCGACAGATTCATTTTCTTCATAAACGCATTATATCGGGAATCACTCTTCAGGTTTTTTAATAATGGATCACCTTTAAGAAAAACCAGCCAACTATCTTTTTTAATGTATGCATTCTCCAGCCACATAAATGCCTGGTCTTTTTCTCCCCTGAATGCATGGAGTTCAGCTAAAAGATAATTCCAGTCATTTTGAAATCTGTCAGTAAAATCTTTCAGCGAATCATCCGCTTCTTTGCCATGACCAAGTGCATGGTAGGCCAACGCCAATCCGAAAATTCTGAACACTTCCAGGTTCTCCTGTTGCATTTCTTTCAAAGCCATTTCCGGTTTCTGTATCATGAAATAAAGTATACCAAAATACAAGTGTACCCGTTGAAACTGTGGATTTAACTCCAGAGCTTTTTTGAGATATGCAATAGCCTCATCAGTGCGACCAGCATGAATCAGGATATTGCCCAGGTTCAAATGACTAAGTGGCTTGAGTGGATCAAGCTCAATACTTTTTTTCATAGCACGGATAGATTCTTCCCAACGGCCAGTAGCAAAATAAAGACCGCCGCCAATGCCATATAATATGTCAGGATTTTCGGGCTCCAGTCTTAATGCTGTTTGATAAGCTTCTTCTGCTCCCTTCCAATCGAAATCATGATAGCTCTTAACACCAGCCAGCTCCTTGTACCCAATAGCCACTGTCTTGTCCAGCGATATTGCTTTAAGAGCCGCCTGTCTTGCTTTTTCATAACCTGTGTTCTGATCAATATAGTTTTGCCATGCTTGTCTTGAAACAGCATGAGCCAGTTGTCCCCAGGCTCGGGCATCGGTGGAGTCGATGGCCAGAGCCTGGTTATAAAAATCAACAGCTTTGGCAACATTGTCTTTGTCCAGTTTATCATAGAAATAATTTCCTTGCAGTATAAGATTATAGGACTCTATATTACCGGTGCCGGAAATTTTTACTGAAGGAACTTCAAGAAGTTTAAGTTTCAACTGTTGTACGACAGCCTGTGATATTTCATCCTGCAATTTAAAGATGCCTTTTAAATCACGGTCATAGGTCTCGCTCCACAAGTGAGAGCCGTCTGTTGCTTTAATCAACTGGGCTGTTACACGAATCTTATTTCCATCTTTGCGTACACTGCCTTCCAGCAGGTGAGCTACTCCCAGTTTTTCAGCAATGGTTCGCAAATCTTCATTCTTTCCTTTGAAGGAGAAGGAAGACGTACGGCCAATCACTTTTAGTTCCGGAATTTTTGCGAGTAGATTAAGCAGTTCTTCACTCAACCCGTCACTGAAATATTCCTGGTCTTTCCCTGCACTCATATCAACAAAAGGCAAAACAGCAATAGATTTATCATTTATAACTTCAACTTTCGAAGGGATGTTTTCTTTAGATTTTTTTTGAAAATTATTATAAACAAAATAGCCTGAGGCAAGAATTAAAACCAAACCAATAAAAAGTAAAAATGTTTTTTTATTCTTAAAAATTTTGTTTTCAGTTGTTGAAAAAACAGGTTTGATAGTTACAACACCTTCCATTTTTACCTGATAAATGCGAACCGGTTCTTTTACATTTTTTAGTTGGGCCGTTTTTGCAAACTCCGTATCAATATCATTTTTATTAACAACATTATTATGAACGGACTCCGAAACCCAGATACCACCAGGTGTTGCCAATGCCTGAATCCTTGCAGCAATATTTACTCCATCGCCAAACACATCATCGTTTTCAAAAATTACTTCGCCTAAATGAATACCGATTCGTAATTGAAAATCTTTTGTGGCATTACAGTTTTGCTGAATTTTGATGGCTGCATTCACTGCATCAGAAACAGTATTGAAACTGGCCATCACTCCATCGCCAAGTTCTTTTATCCATCTGCCATTATATTGTTCAATGATTGGTTTTTGTAGTTGGCGGTTTTTATTTAAGAGCTCAAATGCTTTTTGTTCATCATTACCCATCAACGCCGTATAGCCGACGATATCGGTGAACATGATGGCGGCGAGCTGACGGGTTTGGGACACTCTGCTATTTTATAAAATGTAAAAAAAGTACATTAATTGATTGAAAAAAGTTCAGAGTTGAAATTTAAATTGAAATTTTAGTAAATCAAAAATCTTTCTTTTTCAGCAGCCTTTCTATATCCAGACGAAAGCAATATTTAGCTTTTGAATGTTGATTTTTTTATAAACCTACTTTCTTGAGTATTGTATTGAATCTGGGATCCGGGCGAAGTGTATCTAATTTTGGATCAATTTTCAGGCTACATAACGATGTCTCATGCTTCTCAAAACTTTTATCAAGAAATTCAAAAGCAATATCATTTTCACTAAGATCTCCATATATTAAGGCTACAGTACGATAATCATTGCCGAGTAACAATTCGTCTTCGGTCAGATTTTCCAAGATTTTCCTTGCTTCTTCTTTCCGGTCTGAAACCGCATAAATTTGTGCCAACGCAGCTTTTGCTTTGAAATGGTTTTTAGTAAGATCCTCCCAAATTTTATTCTCTGAAATTGCCAGATCGAACATTTTATTTTCCTGATAGGAAAGAGATAAAAGACGATGAAGGGAAGCAAAATTTGGATCTAATTCTAACGCAGCTTTTGCCAGATCAATTGCGTCATTAAATTGCCGGCTATAATACAATAATACTACCTTATCTTTTATGATCCCCAAAGTAACTGGATCCAGATCGGCA
>JAHEZE010000122.1 GCA_023251235.1 Sphingobacteriales bacterium
GCAGGTGTAAAACATCTTTTATTGTCACATCATGATCCTTCTCATTCCGATTCACAACTGAATGAAATATTTTCAGGGTTGAAAAAAAAGATTAACTACCCATTCAAATATGAACTGGCTGCGGAAGGAATGGAAATTGAATTATCATAAAAAAAATATTCTGGTTGTCAGAGCTTGCCCGGTTTCAGTAATGACTGCACGAACACCAGAATAGCATAAAGCACATATTATTTTTTCAAATAACTAAATATACATCTTACTGAAGTTTTTTGGTACTTTTCAAACTTGCATGCTAAATTTGAAATGAACTTTAAACAACTATTGTAATGGATATGAAAATACAAAAGAAACTTGTTTTGCACCTGCTTGCTTTAGCCTTTGTATTTAACTGCGTTGCACAAAATGGTTCACGAATCGTGGAAGACTTTGGAAAAAACTGGAAATTTTTCCTTGGTAATAATGAAGATGCAAAAAATTTTTCTTTCAATGATGCTGACTGGCGCAAATTAAACCTGCCACACGACTGGAGTATTGAATTACCTTTTGATTCTACAAGTCCCACAGGTAATGGCGGTGGTGCTTTACGCGGCGGTATAGGCTGGTATCGCAAAACATTTACTGTACCTGCAGCAACAAAAGATAAAAAGTTGTTTATTGATTTTGATGGTGTGTATATGAACAGTGAAGTATTTATCAATGGCCATTTATTAGGTGTAAGGCCGAATGGCTATATTTCTTTTCGTTATGAACTTACACCCTATTTAAAATTTGGCGCAGAGAAAAATGTCATTGCTGTAAAAGTCGATAACAACAAACAGCCCAATTCAAGATGGTACAGCGGGTCAGGTATTTACAGGAATGTCTGGATGGTAACAACTAATGATGTTTTTGTGGATCATTGGGGAGCTTCAATAACTACACCGGAGGTAAATAATTTATCTGCTTCCGTTAATCTTACTTCAACCATTATTAATACATACGCAACTCCAAAAAGTATTTCACTTATTACAATTGTGTCTGATAAAGCAAACAGGCAAATTACAAAGAGCATTGCTAATACCGTTATAAATGAAACAGGGATCGTCGTACAAAAATTTGAAGTTGCTCATCCCCATCTCTGGTCAATTGAAGATCCTTATCTCTACAAAGCATTGACACAAATTATCATCAATGGGAAAGTGGTTGATGAATACACAACAACATTTGGTATCCGTTCTTTCAATTTTGATATAGAAAAAGGATTTTTTTTAAATGGCAAGCCCTTAAAGATAATTGGAGTGTGTAATCACCACGACCTTGGTTGCCTTGGAACTGCTATCAACACAAGAGCATTGGAAAGACAATTGCAGATCATGAAAGAAATGGGTATTAATGGTATCCGTACTTCGCACAACCCGCCGGCTCCTGAGCTTTTAGATCTTTGTGATAAAATGGGATTCATCGTAATGGACGAGGCATTTGATATGTGGAAGAAACAAAAAAACCCTTTCGATTATCATTTGTATTGGGATGAATGGCATGTAAAAGATTTACAGGATCAAATACTAAGAGACCGCAATCATCCTTCTGTTTTTATATGGAGCATCGGAAATGAAATTCCTGAACAATGGGGTATTAATGGAAACGACACTTCGGGAAGAAGCATTGCAAGAGAACTTGCGGCTATTGTTCATGAGCTTGATACTACAAGGCCCATTACTTCGGCTTTAAACAATCCATGGCCCGGCAATAATATATATAAATCAGGCTCACTTGATCTTGTAGGATTTAATTATAGCCACAATCAGTATAAAGCATTCCCAAAAAATTTCCCGGGTCAAAAGTTCATTGCAACAGAAACTGTATCGGCGTTGCAAACAAGAGGTCATTATGATATGCCTTCAGACAGCATTCGCCGCTGGCCTTCCCGCTGGGATAAACCTGCTGAAAATGCAAATGCCGACTTTACCTGCTCTGCTTATGAAAATTGTTCTGCTCCATGGGGGTCCACACATGAAGAAACATTAAAAGAGTTACTGAAATATAATTTTGCAAGTGGCATGTATATATGGACGGGTATTGATTATATAGGAGAGCCAACACCTTATCCTTTCCCCGCACGCAGTTCCTACTTTGGCATTGTTGATCTTGCCGGTTTTCCTAAAGATGCTTTCTATCTCTACAAGAGTTTGTTTACTGATAAAGATGTGCTTCATCTTTTTCCGCACTGGAACTGGAAGGCTGGTCAAACAATTGATGTGTGGGCTTATTATAACCATGCGGATGAAGTGGAACTCTTTCTCAATGGTAAATCACTTGGAGTGAAAAAGAAAACAGGGGATGACTTGCATGTAATGTGGCGTATAGTATATGAACCGGGAACTCTTAAAGCTGTTTCAAGAAAAGATGGGAAAATAGTACTTAGTAAAGAAATAAAAACTGCAGGCGCACCTGCAAAGATTTTACTGAGTGCTGACAGATCAGTAATAAAAGCCGATAGTAAAGATTTATCGTTTATTAAAGTGACTGTGCTTGATAAAGACGGCAATATTGTTCCCGATGCCAATGATCTCATTAAGTTTAACATTAATGGAAATGGATTTATCGCGGGAACGGATAATGGTTGCCAGACTGATCTGACATCTTTCAAATCCACCAAGCGAAAAGTTTTCAATGGATTAGCATTGGCAGTAGTTCAGTCAAATGGTAAAACAGGAAGTATTAAGTTAACCGCTATAGCAGATGGTCTTCAATCTGCAAGTGTGGAGATTATTGCCAAGTGATTTTTACAATACTTCCACACTTCTTTCCACAAAGGCAGTCAGATCTTTTCCTTTCAACATTCCTTTTGCCAGCAGGGCCAGGTCAAAAGCCTGTTTAGATAAAATTGTTTGTTGTGTTTCATCAGCAGCAAGAATTTTACTGATTAATGGATGATTGGCATTTACAGAAACTTTAAAAGAATCCGGAAGAGAACCATAAAAGTTCATGCCACCTCCGCCACCTAATTTACTCATGTCTTTCATCCGGCGCATCCATTCTTCTTCGGTAAGTGTTACCGGCATAGCATCAGTTTGCAGGCTTTCTATTTCTACTTTCATCATAGGGTTATTGATGGATTTATCAAATATTGCTTTAAGTAATTTTATTTCTTCTTCTGTTAAATCATGCTTCCCTGAATCTTCTTTTTCAATGAGCTTATCGAGAACATCCGCATCCACTCTCTTCATTGAAGTTTTTTCCAGTTTCGTTTCAAGAAATTGGATAAAATGTGCATCGATTGGGGAATTCATCAGCAACACATCATATTGTTTCTTCTCTGCTGCCTGAACATAACTATGCTGATGATCTGCATCCATCGTGTAGAGATATATAAGCTGGCCTTTTTTGTCAGTTTGGAAATCTTTTACTTTCGCTTCGTATTCACCAGGAGTATATTGCTCCTTGTTTGTATTCGTCAGTAATAAAAACTCTTTTGCTTTTTCATAAAACTTCTCATCACTCAATGCCCCATACTTTACAAAAATGCCGATGTCATTCCATTTTTCTTCAAATCCTTTGCGGTCTTTACTGAACAATTCCAGTAATTTATCCGCCACTTTGCGACTGATATAACTGTTTATCTTTTTTACATTACTATCGGCCTGTAAAAAAGAACGGCTTACATTCAGAGGAATATCCGGAGAATCGATCACCCCGTGCAGCAGCAATAAATATTCCGGCACAATGTCTTTTACTTCATCAGTAATAAAAACCTGGCGGCTGAAGAGTTTGATCTTATTCCTTGTGATCTCAAAATCATTTTTAAGTTTCGGGAAATAAAGTACTCCGGTAAGATGAAAAGGATAATCTACATTCAAATGTATCCAGAACAAAGGATCTTCACTGAATGGATATAACTCCCGGTAAAAGTCAAGATAGTCTTCGTCCTTCAGGGTGCTGGTGTTTTTTGCCCATATAGGATTTGTATTGTTGATGATATTATCCACCTCAATGTTTTTGTATTGGGGTTTACCGTCTTTGTCTTCTCCATCAGGAACAGATTCTGTTTTTGTTCCAAACTGTACAGGTATGGGTAAAAACTTTGCATATTTATCCAGTATCGTTTGCAGGCGGTGCTTATCAAGGAACTCTTTCGAATCTTCGTTGATATAAAGCGTTACGGTAGTCCCTCTTTCTGTACGATTGCCTTCGGTTATTTCAAAAGAAGTGCTGCCATCGCAGGTCCATCGGGCAGGTTCGGCGCCTTCCTGGTAGCTGAGGGTTTCAATTTCTACTTTATCCGCTACCATAAAAGACGAATAGAAACCCAGGCCAAAGCGACCGATGATTTCATTAGCATCTTTTGCTTCTTTGAATTTTTCCATAAACTCTGTTGCGCCGGAAAAAGCTACCTGGTTAATATATTTTTTTATCTCTTCAGCTGTCATGCCGATTCCATTATCATTAATGCTGATGGTTTTGTCGGTTGCATCAAATGCCACTTGTATTTTCAATTCTTCCAGCTCTTCTTTATAATGACCGCTGGTGGCAAGCCTTTTCATTTTTTGTGAAGCATCCACCGCATTGCTCACCAGCTCCCGGAGAAAGATCTCATGATCGGAGTATAAAAATTTTTTGATAATTGGAAAGATGTTCTCCGTGTTGATGGAAATAGTGCCTTTTTCCTGTACCATAGACCTGATGAATTTTAAAATGATTAATTAATGCTGCAAGATAACAAGCATCGTTCCAAGGTGAGTGAAATTGTCAGATTGGCATTTACATTTTTGGTCTGGTATATTTTTATATACCACAGCCATCCAATAGACTTCTGCCAAAATCAACTAACCCATTAATGTTTTTTCACAATTGTATCTGCCGGGAGAAATGCTTTTGGAAAATTACAGAGGCCATTTAATAATTCTGCTAACCTATCCGGTTCTTCGGTAATATAAACCGGGTACACTTTTTCATTTTTATCACTGTAAGGAACAAAATAATTGTAGTGGTTATCTTTCATGTATGCTGCGGCAAATACACCAGAGGGCATTTGCACAATGATAGTATCCGGGCTGAGCTTGTTTATTTTTAAATAAGTACTAACCGGGACTGTAAAATCATGACTGGCCGGTTTTGTGCCCTCACTTAATACCTCTGCAAAAGGGTGCCCGGCAATGGTAATAAATACGAGATAATAAGAAGTGGTATCAATGTTACCTGATTTGTCTTCAGCTGTATCTATTAACTCGGCAGTATAAGCATCCATGCCCTTAATAGTTGAATAGAAGGATATTTTTATCCGGTGATCCAACCCTGACCAGTCGCCTTCAATATCTTTTACCGGAAATAATGTAACTTTTTCCACAGTGGAGCTATCTGAAAGTTCTGTTGCGAAATTATTGAATGAAAAAACCTGGGGTGACCTGTTGCATGCAGTAATCAACAAAAGGTAAAGTAATATAAACACCTGATTGTGTATAAGCCTTTTTTTCATTACTAACTTTTATACTATAAAGATGGCAAGAATATCAACTCTTTACTATGACTCTCTTCATTAAAAGGGCTGATACATATCAAGCATTCAGCTATTTTAGTTTTCTTATTCCAAAATTTCACCTTACACATGGCCAGACAGTGAAGAATCAGGTGAACTGAAGCTAATTTTTCTCTTTACGTCAAACGGGTTTCTTTCCTTTAGCTAACCCATTTTTTACCAGGTAATAATAACTGTCATTGATGGCTTCAAACACATCTGTTGCAGTAACATCCATCTCTACTACCATCCATTCTGTATTTCCATTGGCTGCTTTTGCAATGGCAGGAAAATTCTGGGTTCCTTTCCCGACTGCAGTCATTGGGTCGGGATTATCCTCCGGCAATGAATCATTCCATTTTGCAGGGCCATCTTTTATATGCAGGAAGGGAGCCCGTTTGCCAAAAGTTTTTACAATGGTGGCAGGATCATGACCTGCCACTTTTACCCAATAGGTATCAATTTCAAAAAAAATATCAGGTTCAACTTGTTCCAGCAGCAATTCATACACATAGCGATCACCAATTTTATCTCTGTATTCCCACCAGTGATTGTGAAGCCCAAACTGCAAGCCGTTTGATTTAGCAAATTGATTTGCTTCATTATAAATAGCAATCAATTCTTTTGTACCCTCCAGTGTACCGTACCGCTTATCCTCGGGCCATCCATGCCATATCATTTTTTTACAACCCAATGCTTCTGCGGTTTCCAGGAAAATAGTTTTTTTATCAGCAACCGGCAATTCAATATGTGCGGATGATACAGTCAATCCTGCATCTCTTAAAAATTTAGCTGCCTGCTGTACTGAAATTCCTTCCGGCCAAAAGGCAGTTTCAACAGTTGTAAATCCCATATCCGCGATACGTTTCAATGTGCCGGCTATATCTTTTTTTATTTCATTTCTCAATGTATAAAGTTGTAGTGCAATACCGGGAAGCTCTGCTGTTGTATTCTTTTCTGCACAACCCTGAAGCACCAATGATGGAATAGCTGATGCGCCGAGCATTCCCATGGCTGTCATCTGCAAAAAATCTTTACGCTGTATTTGTTTTTTTTCTGATTGCATAGCGGTTAATTTAAATAGAAGAAATCTTTTAAAGATTCCGTTTTGCGGATATTCCTTCAAAGAAGCGGCCCGAATATAAATTTATCTAATTTTTTATTAACTCTTTTGCATGGCTTTTGTAACCAGTATTGTTTTTGCCAGCCTGACTAACGGATTAAAGGCCGAATAACTGCCTGCCGGCAGGGAATTACCGAACCTTGGGGAGAGTCGCAACTTCAGATCAATAGTTGCACGACAGTTGCATCAATAAAAAATCCCGCTTTTCAGCAGGACTTTTTATTTGTCAAGATCGGGGTATTAAGATTTAGCAAACTGACTACGTATCACATTCAATGCTCCACCTGCTTTGAACCATTCTATCTGCGGTTCATTGTAAGTATGGTTAACAGCAATCTCATCTTTACTTCCGGCTTTATGATTGAGTACAACCGTTAATGCTTTGCCGGGAGCAAATGAATTTAATCCAACAATATCAATGCTGTCATCTTCCTGTACTCTATCGTAATCTTCTTTGTTGGCAAAGGTGAGTGCCAGCATTCCCTGCTTTTTCAAATTGGTTTCATGAATTCGGGCAAAACTTCTTACCAGTATGGCACGGACTCCTAAATGTCGTGGCTCCATGGCTGCATGTTCTCTTGATGAACCTTCACCATAGTTTTCATCACCAACTACAATGCTTCCGATATTAGCAGCTTTGTATGCTCTTGCAGTTGACGGTACTGTACCATATTCACCAGTGAGTTGATTTTTTACAGAATCAGTTTTATCAGTATAAAAATTAATAGCGCCGATGAGCATGTTATTGGAAATATTATCCAGGTGTCCGCGGAATTTTAGCCATGGTCCCGCCATACTGATATGATCAGTGGTGCATTTGCCTTTTGCTTTTATAAGAAGTTTTAATCCCTTCAGGTCAGTGCCTTCCCATTTTTTAAAAGGTTCTAATAGTTGCAGGCGTTTAGAATCAGGAGCCACTTTTACCTGTATACCACTTCCATCTTTTGCGGGCGCCTGGTATCCGGCATCTTCTACTGCAAAACCCTTTGGTGGTAATTCAAAACCTGTTGGTTCATTCAGCTTCACTTCTTCGCCCTTCGCATTTTTCAATTTATCTTTTAATGGATTAAATGAAAGTGTTCCGGCCATTGCCAATGCAGTAACTAATTCCGGTGAACCAACAAATGCATGGGTGCTGGAAAGTCCATCATTTCTTTTTGCAAAATTTCTATTGTAAGAAGTAACGATGGTGTTCTTGCGGTTTGGATCATCTATATGTCTTGCCCATTGACCGATGCACGGTCCGCAGGCATTGGCTAATACCATTCCACCTACATCTTCAAAATCTTTGATGAAGCCATCTCTTTCTATAGTGAAACGAACCTGCTCACTTCCCGGAGTAATAGTAAATTCAGAAACTGTTTTTAATCCTTTGCTCATGGCATCTTTTACAATAGTCGCCGAACGACTGATGTCTTCATAAGAAGAATTGGTGCAGGAGCCAATCAAAGCAACTTCAATTTTTGCGGGCCATCCATTTTTTTCTGCAACTTCTTTCAGTTTTGAAATAGGTGTTGCCAGGTCTGGAGTGAAGGGGCCATTCAGGTAAGGTTCAAGTGTATTCAAATCCAGTTCAAGTACCTGATCATAATATTTTTCGGGATGAGCGTACACATCTGCATCGGGGCGCAGGAGTTCACGAACCGTATCAGCCATTGCTGCTACTTCTTCACGTTCGGTTGCTTTCAGGTAAGCACTCATCTTTTCATCATAGGCAAACAAAGAACAG
>JAHEZE010000178.1 GCA_023251235.1 Sphingobacteriales bacterium
GAATGAGGCAAAAGAAGAATTTGTTCAGAAGTTTGGAAAAGATATTGTAAGCAGTACAGTTCTCAATGTAGCAGTTGCAAATAGTATTGAGCAGGCAATGAATGAAACTACACTTGCTTTCGGTGGAGTTGATATTATTGTAAACAATGCAGGCCTCTCAATTTCCAAACCCATAGAAGAACATACTGAAAAAGATTGGGATTTGTTATATGATGTTTTAGTAAAGGGACAATTTCTTGTAACGCAGAAAGCTGTTGAAGTAATGCGTAAGCAGGGTTTTGGTGGAGATGTTTTAAATATTGTAAGTAAAAATGCGTTAGTAAGCGGTCCGAATAATGCCGGCTATGGCTCAGCAAAAGCGGCGCAACTACATTTGTCAAGATTAAATGCTGCAGAATTAGGAAAAGATAAGATCAGGGTGAATGTAATTAATCCTGATGCGGTAATTTCAGGAAGCAATATCTGGAGCGGAGGCTGGGCAGAAGGTAGAGCAAAGGCTTACGGAATTAAAATTGAAGAGTTACCTCAGTATTATGCAAGCCGTACTTTACTTAATGAAATTATTTTACCTGAAGATATTGCCAATGCCTGCTTTGCATTTGTCAGCGGGTTGTTGAATAAATCAACCGGTAATGTGCTGAATGTTGATGGAGGATTGGCCGCAGGTTTTGTCAGATAAAAATAGTTTTCCATGATCACATTTTTTATTTACTCTATAATAGTTTGCCAGAGTTTAATCAATAATACAGGACAAGCTTATTATGTTAGTCCATCCGGTAATGATAGTAATACTGGTCTTTCTCCCCGCAATGCATGGAAAACATTAGAAAAGATCAACCAATTGATTATAAAAAAGGGAGATCAGATTTTACTTGAAGGAGAAAATGTTTTTAAAGGAAATATTCAGCTGGATGGGAATGGAGCCAGCGATGCAAAAAATAAAGTTATTATCAGCTCTTATGGAAAAGGTAAAGCCATCATAGATGCAGGAAGCGGGACTGGAATTTTTGTAAATAATACATCCGGCATCCGTATCAGTAATATGATAGTTAAAGGCGCCGGCGTTGGAAATAATAATGGCAGTGGTATTCATTTTTTTGCAGATGATGCATCAAAAAAACTTTCTGATATTGTTATTGAAAACTGTGAAATAAAAGGATTTCATTTTTATGGAATTTTTATTCAATCAGACAGAGATGCAAACCTTGGTTTCAGTAATGTTCAAATTACTAATTGCATTACCAGTGAAAACGGAGAAGCTGGTATCGGATCACTGTCTGCTTACCCGGGTATTCCGCATCGTAATTTTAAAATAACGAAATGTAAGGCTTTCAATAACCGGGGAATTCTTACAAAAAAAGATAATCATTCAGGCAATGGTATTGTTCTCTCGGGGGTAGAAAATTTTTTAATTGATTCCTGTCAGGCGTATGAGAACGGGGAAGATTGTCATTCACTTACAGGTGGCCCCGTTGGTATTTGGGTATGGCATTGTAAAAAAGGGATCATTCAAAATTCAATTTCTCACAACAATCATTCTGGTACCTGTTTGCATGATGGAGGTGGTTTTGATTTAGACGGTGGATCATCCGGCTGCATTATCCGTAATTGCCGTTCATACGATAATGAAGGAGCAGGTTACCTTGTATGCGAATTTGGTTCGCCGCTACCCTTTAAAAATAATCTTATTACTGATAATTACAGCCGCAATGACGGTTTGAAAAATGATTATGGAGCAATTACAATCAGTGGAGCTGGTAAAAAATTTCCTGTAACTAATACGCTTATCAGTAATAATAAAATAATTGTGGACAATAAAAATGTAATAAATGGAGTGCCTGCAGCCATTTATTTTAACAACAGCGATTGCAGCGATATTGTTTTCAGTAATAATAGTTTTAAAATTGTTGCAGGTGCATTTGTGTTGCGATCGGATACTTTATTTAATCCTGCACAGTCAGTTTTTAAAAACAACTGGTTTAGCATAAATGATAATCAGTTTCCGGTGCAATGTTTGAAATGCGGGCCGGTAAATAATAAATTCTGGAAAGAAATTTTGCAAAAAAAATAATAACATCAATGAAACGAATTGCATTTAAAATGAAATTGCATGCCGGTATGGAAGATGAATACCGGAGAAGACATGATTCCATCTGGCCTGAATTGACAGCATTGCTGAAAAAATCCGGTATGGAAGACTATTCCATTTTTCTGGAAGAGGAAACTCATACTTTGTTTGCGGTATTAAAAGTGCGAAATGAAATATCGATGAATGAATTGCCCAAACAGGCTATAATGAAACAATGGTGGAGTTATATGAAGGATATGATGGAATGTAATCCTGATCATTCGCCGGTCTCCATTCCGTTAAAAGAAATATTTTACCTGCCTTAAATAATTACTATGCGAATTGAAAATTATAAAATTGATGAACATAATCACTCCTTGCTTGCAGAACATAAAAGGAGATTTGAATTTGTTTCTTCAGACATAAATAATGTGGAATCAATTTTAAAAAAGCTGATTGATTTTAATGTAGCTATTCCTTCTTGGGCATTGGGTACAGGCGGTACAAGGTTTGGCCGTTTCTCCGGTGCCGGTGAGCCGGGAAATCTTGAAGAAAAAATGGATGATGTGGGATTATTGCATGCACTCAACAAATCCAGCGGAGCAATTTCATTGCATATTC
>JAHEZE010000179.1 GCA_023251235.1 Sphingobacteriales bacterium
CATTAATATTTTTCTGTTGCTCATTATACTGAATAAAAGCCGTAAAGAATAATTTGTTGGTCATGGTTACATCAATCCTTGGACCCACCAGCCAGAAATCAGTATGTCCCCACGGCAGGGGAAGGTCAATATTATTATAGCTGGTATTAATAGCAATGTTGACAAAAGGCTGAAAGCGGTAACCGAGATCGGTAGTTATATTTAATCTTTTTCCATTGGCATAATATCCGCCATACCGTGTTGTAAATCCAAAGGTGAACCGGTTCTGCGGCTTGGAAATATAATCGGTGCCCCATGAATTCCAGTTATGTTTTGTTCCTCTTGCCAGTGTATCTTTTCCTGAGTTGGTTGGATCAAATGGCAGCAGTAACTGCACATAATCATGCGCCACCCATGCATCGAAAACAGCTTGGTTGCGGAAATTAAAATTGTAAATAAGAAAAGTGGTGTTATCCGTTTTTTTTAATGAGGAATTAAAAAAATAATTAGAGCTTAATCGCGGACCATGGCTAACCAGTTTCCCTTTTGCAGGAAAGAATAAGCGGCTGATGACAGGATTGATCCTGATATAATTTTTTCTTGGCACATAACCTACTTCAGAGCTGTAGTTACGGCCCACATATTCATGTTGCCATCCGGCAATCCATTTACGGCTGCTATATAATAAATTGGCTGCATGTACCCAGTTTTTTCCCGGATTACCGGGGCTGAAAGATTTCAACATCATTACTTTTCCCGTCCATTGATTATTAGAAGATGCAAGATTATATTCAAACCCAAAATTCCTGTTGAAGTTGGTATATACATGTTTTGCAGTATCGCTTGCTTTATAATTGACCGATTGTTTATTGATGAATAAAAATCCAATATTGGACCTGGAAAAAATTCTTCGCTGCAGTGCAATCACCGCAAAATTTTGTGCAGGCAGTTCCAGCGAATCAACTTTTCCGGTTTGCATATCCATCATACCCATGCGCCAGTCTTTATCAATCTTCCCACTGAGTCTGGCACCGTAATGAATGGGAGCATTCAATCCAATTCGACGGGAAAAGAACGGACGAATAGTTGAATAACCAAAATTGGAGAAGTGATCACCATTCTCCAGGAAAAATTGTCTTTTCTCCGGAAAAAAAAGTTCATAGCGATCGAGATTGGTTACCTGCCTGTCCACTTCCACCTGCGAGAAATCCGGATTTACAGTAAGATCTAAATTCAAAGAAGAGGTGACAGCAATCTTTGCATCCACACCAATATCCTTCTTGTAATAAGCCGGTTTTCTTTCAACATAATTTTTATTTAGCTCTCCAAGCAAATATGGTATAACAGAAATATTAACACC
The DNA here is from genome assembly GCA_023251235.1 of Sphingobacteriales bacterium. Lineage (GTDB taxonomy): Bacteria > Bacteroidota > Bacteroidia > Chitinophagales > Chitinophagaceae > VBAS01. Next base: position 1,340 of record JAHEZE010000179.1, read on the forward strand.
GGGCTCTGGCGGAGCTTCATCCCATACAAGTGTACCTGTATATGCCAATGATGCGGTAGGAAATTGCCTTGGCACCGGAGCCCAACTTGATTTTTCTGCAACAAGAATATCCAGGCGGCTGAAATTTATTCCCCAGGTTTTTATTCCTTTTTTATATCGGATAGATTTAAATGGAATAGCTGCTTCAAACACCCAGCGATCGGAATAATCTTTTACAACCGATACCCATTTGTTATCCCAACTAAGATCCACTTTGCCGCCATCATACATCATACCATCCCATTGTGCTCCAGCAGCATTGGCGCCAAAAGAAAAACCATTGGTTTGATCATTGAAAGGATCCATGAACAAAAGAAAATTATCGTTTTTTCCAAAAGTAAAATCCCGTTTCAGCGATTCCACCATATACTTCTGCTGCTCTTTATGAAAACAAACCACAAGCAGGTAAAGATTTTCTGCATCATAACTCATCCTTACTTCTGTTTTTACTTTTGCGTGGCTGGTATCCATGGGCAACACCATAAAAAAATTACGAGCCACCTCAGCTTCTTTCCACGCCTGCTCATCCACCATGCCATCCACCTGTATAGCAGACGATGCCTTATGTATATGTAATTGATAGCTTCCGTTCTTCTTCTGTGCAAAGAGTGCCATGGTAAAGAAAAAAGAAATAAGCAGGAGGAAAATAAATCTCAATGCAGATAAAATTTTATTCTGTTAATCTTTGCAATTTAAGTTTTGTTATAATGAATTTGACGGCAGCCCGTGTGTTTTCTGTAAAATATCCTTACACTGTAACAAACCGGTAACCAATTCCTTTAATAGTAATGATCTCCAGAGAAGGATCTTCTTTTAAATAACTGCGGATTTTGGTAATATATACATCCAGATTGCGGCTGTTGAAGAAATTATCGTTGCCCCAGAGAAGGTTGAGGATGTCTTTACGATCAATAATTTTATCCCGATTTTCGTAAAGTATTTTTAATAGTTCGCTTTCGCGGTAGGAAAGTTTGCGGTCTTCTTTTCCATCACTCAGTAACTGTCGGTTAAGATGAAAATTATATTTTCCCATTGTCACACTCTCGCTGTTTATTTTTTGTGGCACCTGTGATTTACTGCGCAACACATTATGAATACGGACAATCAGCTCTTCCATGCTGAATGGTTTGCGGATATAATCGTTTCCTCCCAATGAAAAGCCTTTTACCACATCTTCGGTTTGTGTCTTTGCAGTAAGAAAAATGATGGGCACCTCTTCATCCAATTCTCTTATTTCATCGGCAACGGTAAAACCATCTTTGTTGGGCAGCATTATATCCAGTATGCAGATATCTGGTTTATTTTTTT
>JAHEZE010000123.1:0-6212 GCA_023251235.1 Sphingobacteriales bacterium
TCCGATGGCCATGGTGAAAGTTTACTGACTAGCCTATTGCTATTATTTTGTCTTGATAAATACATGCCCGCATAATCCGTTAAAGCGGCTTCGGTGATTGCCATAAACATGGTATCCTGAAATTCGAGCAATGCTGGTAAATCGAGCAATGTATCTTTTGGAATATTATTGAGAAAGGTTTTATTATATCTTCCTTCATGAGAGCTGGTATAATTTGGGAAAAATAAAGACCTTACCAAAGGATTGCCTGCAATATTAAATTCAGTATTCTCCTGCAGCAATGTAAAGGAAGATTGATTTGGCCAGTCCGGAATGCGGTATTGAAAAGCAAGTCCTTTATTAAAAACCCTTATTGCAATTGTAAGTTCTAAATAAGGCACCTGTATTTGCTGAATGGAAAGAAGGAGTTGTTTGTACCTGTCGTTTACATGTTTTGTTTTTCCCACAACAAGGTCATACACTTCTTCGCCTTCGCTCAATTCACTTTTTGTGATTTTAATATTTCCTGCAAAACTTCCTTCTTTAAATAAAAGACTTAACGGACTATTATTAAGGAGAACTTTGTTTTTAAACCTTACCCGGTAAACAAGTGAATTCTGATAAACACTTATTGAAAAAGCAAGATTTCCATCGGGCGAACTGCAATCATAATTTTTCCCAGCCTCAGCGAATAAACACAAAAAGCAGAAAACAGTAATGAAAACAGCAGTACGCAAGAAACCAGGCATTAATAAATTTATTTATAGTCAAATTTTTCTCCCAATTTCAGAACACAATACAACTTTTGAATTTTTTTGGCCTCATCTATAAAATCATTCACATCAACTGTATTAAAAGTAAACATATTATAGTGACAGGGGATTACATATTTGGCACCGATAGCTTTTGCTAATTCCGCTGCTTCTTTGCAATCTAAATTCCCGGCTACTTTTCTGGAAGGATCATTTCCGTTTATCGGCAACAAAGCAACATCAACAGAAAATGGTTTCAATAAATCAATTATATTTTCAAACCAAATCGTATCACCACTATGATAAACTTTATATTTCCCGAATTCAATTACATAACCCATATACCGGCAATTGCCATTCTCATCTCTTTCTATTTCGTTATGCTTTGCCGGCAAGCCATGAAAAGTGAACTCATCAATGATTACTGACTGGCCATCACTAATTCCAACCGGGAAACTGTTTTCACACCTCACTCTTTCTGCAACTAAACTCCTGTTTGCTTCAGGAATGATAAATTTTATTCCCGGGTTATTTTTCAAAACCGGTATTAATGTATCCGCATCCAAATGATCCGTATGATTATGACTGGAACTGACAATCGAAACATTTTTCAGCAATTCAGGGTTAACAACCCTTTCACTCATTCTTATATGTGGCTTATCGGTTGCGGCATACTTTATTGTCAAAGAATCGGATAAATAAGGGTCGAGTAAAACTCTTTTCCCTTTCCATTGCAATAAAAATCCGCTTTGCCCCAGCCACCATAAATGAAAATATTTTTCATCAGCAAGAAAGCTATCCATTTCACGGATCAGTTCATCATCTTTCTTTATTGCTTTTATTAACTCCATTTTATTTTGAAAGAGCTGATGCTGCTTCTTTATTAAGTATTACTATTCCGCCTGCATGTTGCTGAATAAAACTTGCCGGAACATTATTCGTTATGTTAGCTTCCAAAGCCTGCTTCATGATAGGGGCTTTCTTAATTCCATTCGCCAGCAGCAGGAATTTCCGGGCTTTCATTACCTGCGCCATTCCTAATGTAATTCCTTTTTTTATAGGAGTTGGTTCGCTGAAATAGTTTTGTCCGGATGATAATGTGGTGTCATGTAATTCCTGATCATGTGCCAGTAAGCTTACATCTGCTCCGGGTTCATTAAAGCCAATATGCCCGTTCACTCCTACACCTGCCAGCAGAAAATCAATTCCTCCAACCTTTTCTATTAGTTCATTCATCTTTTTACATTCGCTTTCTATATCTTTTGTCATTGCATTAAACAAATGAATCTGCGAATCTTTAATTCCCAAAGGCCGAAACACCTGATGGTATAAAGTATAATGACAGCTACCGCTTTTATCAGGAGATACTCCCAGCCATTCATCCAAACCAATACAAAAACATTTACTGAAATCTATTTTTTCTTCTTTAGCTTTTTCTGCAAGCAGTTTGTAAGTGAGTACAGGAGTATTGCCTGTGGCAAAACAAAGAACTGCCACCGGATTTCTTTTTACTATATCAATTATCAAATCTGCTGCTGCCGAAGACATTCTTTCGTAATCATCAAATATTTTTATTTCCATTTTTAGTATTATAAATTTTCTCTTACTTTTTTTGCTCCCAGCACCATATTATTAAGTTTTTGCCTCGATGCCCATCTTGCTGTCTGGCTCAACCCGCAATCCGGCGCCACCGATAATTTTTCTGCAGGCACATATTTTAAACAACGCTGAATTCTTTCTACCACATCCTCTACGGATTCTATATAATAATTTTTTACATCAATAATCCCCACTGCCACATTCATTTTTTCAGCAAAAGGTTTCAGCAGTTCTATTTCTGAAAATTCCCGATTGGCCATTTCAATATGTATTTCATTGACGGTCATATCCAGGAAATCCGGCAACATAGGTTTTATACTTCTGTAACCAACAGGTCTACCTTTAAAATTTCCAAAACATAAATGAGTACTGAGATTACACTTACCAACAATTGGTTTTACTGTCCGGTTGAAAATATCAACAAACCGTTTTGTATCTTCTTTATAAGCATAACAACTCATCGAAGGTTCGTCCACGGTTATTTCTTTACAACCTGCTGCCACCAATGCTTCCAGTTCACTGCGGACAATAGGCAACAAAGCTTCGGTGATGGCATAACGGTCTTTGTATTTTTCATTCGGCAATAATCTTCCGCTTAATGTATAGGGCCCCGGTACACTGGCTTTTAATATTGGGCCTGCGGGTGCCAGTTTTTTTAAACGCAAAAATTCTTTTACTATACCTAAGCCGTTGGGAGCCCTTAGTTCACCCACAATATTATTTTTACCACGTTGATCATGAGCTGAAGGTCCAAACTTTCTTGTTTCAGTTTCATTATTCTGAATTCCATTTATGAAACCATAAAAAGACAAATTAAAATCCAATCTTGTTTGTTCCCCATCAGTAATCACATCAAGCCCGGCTGCAACCTGGTCGTGGATAGCAGCAATAACGGCATCTTCAATCATTTCTTCAATATCGGCAGCGCCAAACCTGTTTAAATTTTGCGAAGCAAATTCCAGCCATCCGGGAAATGGATAGCTGCCTACTACTGTTGTACGAATTGGAATCATATGATACCCCCATCCCCTAAAGGGGAGTTTAAGTTTATAATTATTTCTATGTACTAAGTATTTGTAATACTATTAAACTTCTGTTGCTACACTCAGTTCATCGTTCTGTTCGCTATTCCGCTTTTCCTGCATTCTTATACAACTCCGCCATGCGATGTGCATGTTCATCATAGGCTGCTTCAAATAATGCAGTTGCTTTTTCAGTGCCTACCACGCAAGCCGCCGTTAATACTTTTGGTGGTTGCCCCGCTTCTGTCAATAATCTTGCTACTTCAGCTTTGATACTGTTGATGATCATTACACCCCCAACAGTGGAACCGGGTGATACAGGAGTTTCCAATCCATCAATCTTGATCATTGAATCACCGGCAGGTGCTCCTGTGTCAATTACAAGGTTAGCGAAGTCTGATAATTTTTTTCCATCGCTTCTTTTACTTGTGCCTGCTTTGGAATGCTCTCCGGTAATAATAGCAACCACTTTAATTCCTTTCTGCTGAAATATTTCTGCCATCTCAATGGGAACAATATTGCAACCGCTGGACGAAATTATCAATGCTGTATCTTTTTTATCCAACGCAAAATTTCTCAAAATTCTTTCTGCCAATCCGGGAACATTTTCCAAAAACATAGCTTGCCGCTGACCATTTGCACCAACAACATTATTATGATAGGTAAGTGATAATTCAACAATAGGATTGAAGCCCGGAAATGAACCATATCGTGGCCACATTTCCTCCACCATAATACGGCTATGGCCCGAACCAAATGCATGTACTATTCTTCCGGACAAAATGCTATGTGCAAACCAACTGGCCGCAATTGCAATTTTATTTTGTTGTGCTTTTACTTTTTCAATAATCTCAGCACATTTTTGTAAATATATTTCAGTTAGATTCATACAATTTATTTTTCCATTGCAAAACAAGCGGCACCAATGGCTCCGGCAAGATCGCCACAGGTTGCTTTTACAATCTCTGCTTTATTACCACCTGCACGCCATTCATATTTTGAAATAAATTCATTTAACGGTTCAAACAATTCTTTTCCAGCTTCCGTAATTCCGCCACCGAGCACAATTGTTTGGGGCGAAAGAATATTGGTTACTGATGCCAATCCTATTGCAAGCTGGTTTACCGATTTTAACCAAACCTCTTTTGCAAAGAGATCACCCTTTTTATAAGCATCCAGTAAATAAAACGTAGATGAAAATTTTCCATTACTTCTTTTTTCAATGGTACAATTGCCGATACATTCTTCCAGGCTTCCCGGCATACCTGTTACATCACAATCACCTTCATCATCAATAACCATGTGACCAAAATGTCCAGCCTTATTAAAAGCACCCTGGTAAGGCTTTCCATCAATCAGTATGGCCCCACCCACACCGGTGCCTAATGTAAGCATCACAACATTTTTTTTATTTTTTGCGGCGCCAAATCTCGCTTCAGCCATCATAGCTGCTATCGCATCATTAATAACAAAGACAGGTTGATTCAAAAAATCTTTCCACAAAAAATTTTCAAGTCCCTGCATACGACCCGGCATAAATGCAATTGCCGTATTTTCTTCATTGGGCAAACCGGGTGCAGAAATGCCAACTATCAAATTATCTTTATCAACTTGCTGTTTTAATTCAGCAACAATGTCAAGTACAGTCCGCTTCCAAATTTTATCATCGCCATCCTGTGTTTGTTTATACAACTGCTGCAATACATTTCCTTCAGCATCTATTAATACTGATTTAATTCTTGTACCACCCAGGTCAATTCCAATTGTAAAATCGTTACCCAATTATTAATTATTCATTTTTAATTATCCCCTTCACTTATTGACCATCCACCATCTACTGCAACTACCTGCCCCGTTGTAAATTTTGACTGATCACTCATGAAATAAATCGCTAATCCGTCTGTGTCTTCCGGCTTTCCTATTCTGCCACCATCCAATGGTTGTTTTGTTTTTATAAAAGATAAAATTGCCTCATCATTTGCGGCTCTCTGCGCCATAGGTGTTTCCACCAAAGCAGGAGCAATCACGTTAATACGGATATTATCTTTTGCATAATAGGCTGCAATAGATTTACTGAAACCGATTATGGCAGATTTTGCAGCAGCATAGGCATGCGTTGAAAAATATTTTGGTGAGGGAGAAAATCCCAAAACAGAACTCATGTTTAAAATGGTTCCTTCTTTCTTCAGTGCAATAAATTTTTTAATGGCTGCCTGGTTAGATAACATGAGTGAAGTCAGATTTAATTCCATTGTTTTATTCCAGCCCTCTAATGTTAATTCATGTAATGGCCCGTCGCCCATTTTTCTTCCACTGCCACCTGCTACATGATACAACCCGTCAAAGCTTCCGAATTTTTCTATACAGAAATTGATTGCTTTTTCAGCGGAACCAGGTATTGAAGCATCGGCGCTGAATGCTTCAGCGTTTTTACCTAATTGATTTTTTGCTAAGGAAACACTGACTTCATTTCTACCCAACACTACTATATGAGCTCCTTCAGCAATAAATGCTTTTGCTGCAGATAGTCCTATACCCGTAGTGCCACCGATAATCACAATATTTTTTTCTGCAAGCAATCCCATAGTTATCTTTTTTCAATGGACCCGGTCTTTTTATGTTTTATAATTGTTTTCTTTTCGCCTGATGGTAATATTTCTTCTTTGATCAGATAATAGTCATCGTCATAGTTTGCATATTCATGCTGATGTTTTATTTCATCAGCACCCCGCCAATCTTCAATAATAACAGGTTCCCATTGTTTTGTTTTTGCTGATTTATAGGCTGCATCTAAAATCGCATTCACAATATACCCGTCATAAAATGTTTCTTCGGGTTGTTTTCCTTTTTCAATTGCATC
>JAHEZE010000123.1:6312-8222 GCA_023251235.1 Sphingobacteriales bacterium
AGCACAGCATCGAGATGAACATTGTTTGCAGTTCCTACAATCACAACATCCACATCAGGATGACTGATTGCTTTTTTCAAATCGGAAGTGTAATTAGGTACATGATAATCATCAGCAAATTTTTTTACTTTCGCTTCATCTCTTCCGTAAATCATCGTAATTACATCTTTCCTCCTTTGAGAAACCAATGCTTCGGTATAAAAACGTGAAATAAAACCTGTACCAAGAATTGCGAGTTTCATAAATAATAATTTTAAAGTCAGAGTTTGTTTTAAAATTAAGATCCGACCATCGGCCATGGAAATTTACTTTTTAATTTTATCCTGGTTCCTGTTTCTTGTGATTTTCTTGCTGCTTCAATTATTTCCAGCACATGCAAAGCATGTTCTACGTTAATTCTTGGTTCTATTCCCTTCAGCATACTTTCCCCAACTACTTTTGCGCCTTCCCTCCATTCATATCCTCCTTTGTCGGTACATAAAAGTTGTTCCTCACCATTGGTCTTTACCGAATCTATTGCCACACCGTTAGTTTCCCAATCGTAACCAATTAAACGCATATTACCTTCGCTGCCATAAATCTGAATAGAATGCAGTCTTTGGTCTTTTGCCTGGTGACCAAACCTGTCGTAAAAATTAAACCCACACATTACATGGCTGATGACATTATTATCATGCTCCAATAAAAGATGTGCATTGTCTTCCGCTTCTACTTTTATTTTTCCTTTATCATCAACTGTGCGTTCAGGAGTAACAATGCTTAACATTGCCATTACACTTTTTGCAGGGCCCAGTAACCCTGTTAACGAAGCCATATTATACACACCGAGATCGGGCATGCTGCCGCCGCCTTTCTCATAAAAGAAAGCACTCCAGGTAGGACCGGTATGACCATACTGCCCATGAGCTGAAGAAATTTTTCCCAGTTCACCTGACTGTATTTTCTTACTCATAAATTCAAACTGTGGACTATTCACTACAGCAGGTGCACCCCATAAACGAAGTTTCTTTGATCTGGCAAGATCTAAAAGTTCTTTTCCCGCCTTGTACGAGTTTGCCATAGGCTTTTCGCTCCATACGTGTTTACCTGCCATTATTGCTTTTCTGTTCAGGCCTTCGTGTACCTGCATATCCGTAAGTGTAATCATCATATCAAACGGCTCGCCTTTTAACATCTCATCTATGTTATGATAAGTTTTTGCATTTACTTTAAATGTTTTGTTTCGTTCAAGTGCTCTGTCATATTTAATGTCGCAGAGAGAAACAATTTGTATTACATCGGAGGTAAGCAGTTTTGGTATATAACTACCGCTTACACTACCGCAGCCAATGATGGCCACTTTTAATTTTTTATTTTCAGTAACATTTGCCCAACCTTCTAATGAAGAAACAAGTAAAGCTGCGCTTGCCATTGCAGTTTTAGTTAAAAACTCCTGGCGGGTAATTTGATTTGCCATAGTGGTATATGATTTAAAAAATAATTTTTTTTAAAATGACTCATTATCATTTAACCGTTTATTTTTAAACCGGCTTGTATAGAAAAGAACAGAGATGAATTTTTATTGCGAATAGGCATCTTCATATTTAAAATTTCTTTTCACAAAAAAAAGATTAATGAACTCAAAAATTATTTTATCACATAAGTATTAATTGAATGAGCAAGCGCTGTGGTTTCTGCCGCCTTTCCATTTATCCATAAAAAAAATGGAGTTTTACTCTTACTCTGATTCATCACTACCACTACAACACTACCATCAGTATTTTTAAAAGAAGTAGTTATTAACTGGCTACGGCTTGCACTACTGATAATTCTTTTTGCTCCGGGCTTAATAAATTTTGAAAAATGCCCGATATAATAATAGGAGTTTGTATAAATAAGATTGCCGGTTTTTGTATCTGCATGCATAGGAG
>JAHEZE010000180.1 GCA_023251235.1 Sphingobacteriales bacterium
CATTCATGTGATGTGTTTTGGCCGAGAGTGTATGTTTTTCATTGGGGTCGAAGATGACAATGTCTGCATCGCTGCCAACAGCAATTGTCCCCTTACGGGGAAACATGCCGAATATTTTTGCCGGGTTGGTACAGGCTACTTCTACATATTTGTTCAAAGTAATTTTTCCTTTATCTACACCTTCGCTATACAATAATTCCATCCTGTTTTCAATAGCAGGATGACCATTCGGTATTTTGGAAAAATCATCTTTACCCATCAATTTTTGTTCCCATTTAAAAGGACAATGATCTGTTGCTACGACTTGTACTAATCCTTGATTTATTCCTGCCCATAAAGTTTCCTGGTCTTTCTTTTGTCTCAGTGGTGGGCTCATCACCCATTTGGCGCCTTCAAACCCGATACCTATCGGGTCTTTTTCATAAAGCGAAGCATCAAGAATTAAATATTGAATGCAAGTTTCCACAAATACTTTCTGATTACGTTTAGTTGCATTACGAACCGCATTCAATGCTCCTTCACAAGTTAGATGAACGATATATCCCGGACATCCTGTATAAAATGACATATCGGTAAATCGTTCACTGGCTTCCGCTTCTGTAATTTCAGGTTGTGATAAATAGTGATACAATGGAGAAAGTTTTCCTTCCGTTCTATGCTTGTTAACCAGGTAATCAATCATATCGCCATTCGTTGCATGCACATTGATCAATCCACCGCATTTTTTTACTTCTTCCATCAAGCCAACCATCTGGCGATCATCGATCATCAAAGCGCCTTTGTAGGCCATAAAGGTTTTGAAAGAAGTAATCCCTTCTTTATCGGTAAAGTCTTTTATTTCTTTTTTTGTGTTCTCATTGAAATCTGTCACTGCCATGTGAAAACTATAGTCACCGACACAATTTCCATTACTTCTTCCTCTCCATTCATCTAATGCAGAGTGTAACGAGTTTCCTTGCCTTTGCAGAATGAAATCAATTACCATCGTAGTACCGCCGAACAATGCTGCTCTTGTTCCGGTTTCATAATTATCGCTGCTGAAAGTTCCCATGAAAGGCATGTCGAGGTGTACATGCGGATCAATGCCTCCGGGGAAAATGAGTTTACCCGAAGCATTAATTTCTTTATCGGCTTTCAGTGAAAGGTCTTTACCGATTGCTTTTACTATTTCGCCTTCCACAAAAATATCAGCGGTGTAATCGGCATCCGCTGTAATGATTCTTCCATTTTTAATCAGCAGTGACATGTTATTCAGTTAAAAGTTGAGAGTTTAAAGTTGAGAGTTAGGAGTTTCCGGGGCAACTCTAAACTCATAACTCTGAACTCTGAATTTATACATCAATGACCAATAAACCAACCCACTTAAGAAAAAGCCGACAAACCACGCATAGTTATATAAATGACTTATCCATTCAGGAAATGCGGTTGCTGATACCAGTTTCACCTGTAATAAAAACCCGGGTACGTTGGGCAAAATTCCGCAGAGCAAAGCTAGAATTGCATATTTATTAAACCCACCACCAAAACTGTATTGCCCTTTATGACTGTATAATTCGTCAACATGCAAAGTTTGTTTCCGGATAAAATAATAATCGGCTATTAAAATTCCTCCAACCGGGCCCAGCAAACTTGAATATGCAATCAGCCAGGTGAAAATATATCCTGTCGGGTCGGCAATTAACTTCCACGGAAATATCAATACACCAATGATACCGGTAATATATCCGCCAACCCTGAAATTTATTTTTGATGGTGCAAGATTTGAAAAATCATTTGCCGGACTAACAATATTGGCTGCAATGTTTGTTGCCAGAGTGGATATTGCAACTGCAATCATTGCAAAAGTTACCATCATCTTGTTTTCAAATCTTCCTGCCAGTTGCACCGGGTCCCAGATTGTACTTCCATAAACAATAGCAGTTGCTGATGTAACGACTACACCAATGAATGAAAATAAAGTCATTGATGATGGTAATCCGATTGCCTGCCCCCTTATCTGTGACTTTTGCGATTTAGCATATCGTGTAAAGTCAGGAATGTTTAATGAAAGCGTTGCCCAAAAGCCAACCATCCCCGTTAATGCCGGGAAAAAATAATTCCAAAATGAAGAGCCTTGGAGTTTTGATGGTTGTTCCAGTATCGGTCCTAATCCATTTGCCGCACTGATAGCCCAGAATAATAATGCCAAAGCTGCCACAGGAAGAAAGATGGCTTTGAACACTAATAATTTTCTGATGCTTTCCACACCCAGGTAAACAATAAACATATTTAATAACCAGAACAGCAGAAAGCAAATCATGGGTATTGCCTGCGGAAACAATGACTGACTATCAATCACCGGCAATGAAGGATTCCATGCTCTTACAATATTATATATGGCAGCGCCACCGATCCATGTCTGAATACCAAACCAACCGCAGGCAACAATAGCACGAAGCATCGCGGGAATATTGGCCCCTTTAGTTCCAAAACTTGCTCTGGCAAAAACCGGAAAGGGGATTCCATACTTTGCTCCTGCATGGCCATTCAATATCATTGGTATCAGAACAATTGTATTACCCAAAAAAATAGTTAGGATTGCCTGCCACCAGTTCATGCCGCCACCGATCAATGAACTTGCAAGCATGTAGGTGGGAATGCAAAGACTCATGCTGATCCATA
>JAHEZE010000124.1 GCA_023251235.1 Sphingobacteriales bacterium
AAAAAATTCTGTCGGGTTAGTGGCTCCATACATATCAATATCTGATCCATAGTTTTTCATTTGATCGATAGTTGTATTCATCAGGTGCTTCCACCGGTCTATGTATTTCCGCTCTAAAATTATTTCAGGAACTCCATCCAGTGATCCATCCATTTTATCTATCAAATGCACAAACTCATGAATAGCGGTGTTATGGGTATCGTTGGTATTAATAAATCCTTGTCTTAATTGCCATTTGGTAATGATCATCACATACTGCAAAGCGCCGGTACCCACCATGCCTGTTACAGAACGATCCGATCCGCCCTGGTCAAAATCCAGATTGAATGTTCCCGGGTAAACTAAAACCTCATGCAGATTTATATATTGCCAGTCCGTAATGCTAAAAACAGGAATAATAGCACCGGCGCCAATTAAAATCAAGTCAATATCCTCTACTATAGCATTTACCCCGGTAATTTTTATGGCAGATAAAAAATGTTCAACTCTTTTTTCAAATGCTTCTTTGCCTTTCTCATCAAGTTGCCGGTAAAATTTTACATAATCATTAAGCAGCCCTTTATAATTCTCCGGCATAACAAAGTTTTCTTTTGCTCTGCTTATTCTGAATACAAACAGAATTATTATTACAATCAGTAAGAAGGCAAATAAAATTTGAAAAATGGTCACTAACATAAGATGAAGATAAACTTTCTTCCCTGGGAGGTCTGAATAACAGAGGAATTGAAGACAACAGACGATGATTGTAGTATCTCAGCCAGGATCATAAAAATTATTAACGCATCACCATTACTACAATTTAATTTTTAAACCTGGTACGTAACTCCTTCCACAGCAATCTCTGTATTTTCAAAAATTTCTCTTGCTTCTTTTTCAAATTCAACCAGCTCAGCATATTTACTGCTGAAGTGGCCAATGAGAAGCTTCTTCACTTTAGCCTTCTTTGCCATCAAAGCTGCCTGCTTGCTGGTGGAATGAAATCTTTCAACGGCCTTATCTTTTAAATTGTCGAGGTAGGTAGTTTCGTGATAAATTATATCTGCGCCTCGTAGATGAGGAACAAGGCTTTCATCATATTTGGTATCTGCACAGAATATATATGTTTTCCCTTTTGATGATTCAAAAGTTACCTCTTCATTTTTAATAAGTTCATTTTTCTTGTTGATGTAATCCAGTCCTTCTTCCAGTTTTTTATAAAAGTTTGCAGGAATTTCTGCTTCACGGGCTTTTTCTAAATTAATTTTTCTGGGTTTTTTCTTTTCAGTGAATACGAAGCCATAGCATTCTATCCGGTGATTGGTACGGAAACAGCGAACTTCAAACTTGCTTTCATCTACCAGTATTCCATCTTTGTTTATTGTATGAAAGTATAACTGAAAGGGAAGGGTTGCATTAGCTACTTTTAATTGCAGCTCAATAATCTCCTGTAATGGTGAGGGCCCGAACACATGGAGGTCCTGCTGATGATTCAGTAACCCGAACGTATTAATGAGGCCCACCAGTCCGAAATAATGATCTCCATGTAAATGTGAAATAAAAATATGAGAGATTTTTGCTCTTCGGATCTTATACTTCATCATCTGTATCTGGGTGCCTTCGCCACAATCAACAAGAAAATTGATCCCATCCATTGTTACAATCTGGCTGGTTGGATGACGGTCAAATGCGGGTACGGCAGAATTATTTCCGAGTATCGTAACTGCGAGCATTGGCGAATGTACGATGAAATGAGAGAGACTTAATTAGGGCAACTGAGAAGTGTAAAATTGAGAAACCGTGTAATTCAACTTCGGAGTTTTTCAACTGATAATAATCGGAACCAAAATTTTAAAATTAAAGCTGAACAAAACCTGCCTGCCGGCAGGCAGGTTACTTAAAGCATCCCGATCACTATCGGGAAGTGACACAAGGAACGGTGATTAGAATTCCTACAATAGGTAATATAAATCTACAGAACTCATGACTCAGAACTTTCCCCATCCATCAGTTCCCGTTCAATTTCTTCCATCTGCACAATATCCCAGGCTTCACTTTCAGTAGGGGTAGCATTCATTATTTCCAGTACGTTAACCGAATCCAGGAAGTCTTCCACTGGCTTTTGCAATTCACAAATAACAAAAGAAGCATGATGTTCATAAAATTTTTGCTGTAGATTAACTAACTTTTCGGCTGCAATTTCATCTATTGATTGAAGTTCTTTCAAGTTCAGTATGATGTTTTTCACCTGCTTGCCTGGAAGGCAGGCGTCAATTTGCAGGTAAGGAAGCAGCAAATCAGTGAGTTCAGCTGCCATATAAGCAGTAAATGATGGTTCCGACACCGTGATGACATGAAATTTTTCTTTGGTATCTGTTTTGAACTTCATACACTTAGTTTATCAACATTGCGTTTATAAATAGAGAGAAACAGCATCCAAAAATATTTGTTATTATTGTATCACAAGTAATTATCTTAAAATGGACAATAATTTTTCGACACAGGTAAAGGAGATTATATCATTTAGCCGGGAAGAAGCATTGCGACTTGGAAATGATTTTATCGGAACTGAACACCTCTTGCTTGGTCTTATAAGAGAAGGGGAGAACACAGCAGTGAAAATTCTGAAGAGTTTTAATATTGACCTTTATGAATTACGAAAGGAAATAGAACTTGCTGTAAAGGATAAAACAGGAAAAAACATTGCCAACATCAACAGCCTTCCGCTTACAAAGCAGGCAGAAAAAGTGATCAGGGTAACTGTGCTGGAGGCAAAAGCATTGAAGAGTCCAACAGTAGAAACAGAGCATCTTATGCTTTCTATTTTAAAAAATAAAGAGAACATTGCCACCCAGATATTAAATCAGTTTGATGTGGATTACGATCTTTTCAGAAATGAACTGGGAGTAGTAAAAAGTAATGAACCCCGGGCAGAATTTTCTGATGAGAATGAGGATGACTTTGATGAAGAAAAAAAATATTCTCAATCCAAAGGTCGCCAAAGTGGAAGTGGCACAGCAAAAAGCAAAACTCCGGTGCTGGATAATTTTGGCCGCGATATTACAAAGCTTGCTGAAACCGGCGCTTTGGATCCTATTGTTGGCCGCGAAAAAGAAATTGAAAGAGTTTCTCAAATACTTTCCCGACGTAAAAAAAATAACCCGATTCTGATAGGTGAACCGGGTGTGGGTAAAACCGCTATTGTGGAGGGCCTGGCACTGCGTATTGTTCAAAGAAAAGTATCCAGGGTTTTATATGATAAAAGAGTTATTTCTCTTGACCTGGCTGCATTGGTTGCCGGCACAAAATACCGCGGACAATTTGAAGAAAGAATGAAAGCCATCATGAATGAGTTGGAGAAGAACAGGGATGTGATACTTTTCATTGATGAAATACATACTATTGTAGGCGCCGGTGGGGCCAGTGGTTCGCTTGATGCATCCAACATCTTTAAACCGGCTTTGGCAAGAGGTGAACTTCAATGTATCGGAGCTTCCACTCTGGATGAATACAGAATGTATATTGAAAAAGACGGAGCACTTGATCGTCGCTTCCAGAAAGTAATGGTGGATCCTCCAACTGTGGAGGAGACGATACTCATCTTAACTAATATTCAAAGTAAGTATGAGGATTATCATAATGTTTCTTATTCTGTAGAGGCAATAGATGCCTGTGTAAAACTCAGTGACCGATATATGACTGATCGATTATTGCCTGATAAGGCTATTGATGTGATGGATGAAGTAGGAGCAAGAGTGCATCTAAAAAATATTAATGTGCCACCAAATATTCTGGATCTTGAAAAGAAGATTGAAGATGTGAAGAATGAAAAAAACAGAGTGGTTAAAAGTCAGAAATTTGAGGAAGCTGCTTCACTAAGAGATACAGAAAAACGGTTGGCAGAAGAACTGGATAAGGCAAAATCAGAATGGGAAGAAGAGAGTAAGCATAAGAAATATCCGATTGGAGAAGAAGAAATAGCTGAAGTGGTTAGTATGATGACCGGAATTCCTGTGAAGAGAATGGTACAGGCAGAGACGGAAAAATTACGTCGAATGTCAGAAGACATGGCTCATATGGTGGTGGGCCAGAATGAGGCTATACAAAAAGTTGTGAAAGCAATTCAGCGAAACCGGGTTGGATTAAAAGATCCAAGAAAGCCGGTAGGATCATTTATTTTCCTTGGTCCAACGGGAGTTGGTAAAACTGAATTGGCAAGGGCATTGGCCAGATATATGTTCGACAGCGAAGATGCACTGATACGAATAGATATGAGTGAGTATATGGAAAAATTTACTGTAAGCCGGCTGATCGGTGCACCTCCCGGCTATGTTGGCTATGAAGAAGGCGGGCAGCTGACTGAAAAAGTAAGAAGAAAACCATACTGTGTGATTTTGCTTGATGAAATTGAAAAAGCTCATCCGGATATTTATAATATTTTATTACAGGTACTGGATGATGGCCAGCTTACAGATGGCTTAGGAAGAAAAGTTGATTTTAAGAATTCAATGATCATCATGACCTCCAATATTGGGGTGCGTCAATTAAAAGATTTTGGTGATGGGGTTGGTTTTGCTACAGCAGCCAAGACGCAGAATATCGATGAGACCAATAAGGCAGTAATTGAGAAAGCGCTGAAAAGAACTTTCTCTCCGGAGTTTCTGAATCGAATTGATGATGTGGTAATCTTTAATTCACTTACCCGGGAGCATATCTTCCAGATCATAGATTTACTGATGAAAAATGTCTTGAAAAGACTCAACATCCTTGGATTCAGTTTGGAACTTACAGAAGATGCAAAGAATTTCATTGCTGATAAAGGATATGACCAGCAGTTTGGCGCAAGGCCGCTGCACAGGGCAATTCAGAGATATCTGGAAGATCCTCTGGCTGAAGAAATTCTGGGTATGCAGATTAAACAAGGGGATATATTGATTGCAGATCTTGATAAAGAAAATGAAAAACTTAAATTTTCTTTAAAACAAACAATGGAAGAAAAGTCAAAAGCATAAAATAATCTGAAAAGTATATAATAAAAGGAGTGCCGGTTCAGCACTCTTTTTTTATTTCCATTAAATCATGGTTCTTTGCAGCATGAAAAAATATGCTATAGTGGTTGCCGGGGGAGCAGGAACAAGAATGGGGGGAACTGTGCCTAAGCAGTTCATGCTGTTGAATGAAAAGCCGGTATTATATTATACACTTTTAACTTTCATTAATTCATTTGAAGACTTAAAAATTATACTGGTGCTGCCTGCTGATTATACTGATATGGGGCAAGAGATAATTAATGCATGGTTTGATAAAGACAGGATCCAAATAACTGTCGGGGGTGATACACGATTTCAATCGGTGAAAAACGGCCTTCAACTTATTAAGGAAGATTCAATTGTTTTTGTACACGACGGAGTAAGATGCCTTCTTTCGACTAAGCTCATTCACATGTGTTATAATACGGCATTAGAAAAAGGCTCAGCCATTCCGGTTATAGCCAGCAAAGATAGCGTTCGATTACAGAATGATTTGGGCAACGAAGCAATTGAAAGAAATAAAGTGATGCTGGTGCAAACTCCGCAAACATTTCATAGTAAAATTCTGTTACCCGCTTTCCAGGCAGATTATAATGATAAGTTCACTGATGAAGCAACAGTAGTGGAATCTTATGGAATAAAAGTAACTTTAGTAGAAGGAGATGAAAACAATATCAAGATCACAAAGCCATTCGACCTGTTGTTTGCAGAAAAAATACTGAATGAAAAAAAAATCAACTGATCCGGTAACCTCTCAGGAACTCTTCAATCGGCATTCTTTTTTTCCCTTCCAGTTGAATATCCTTCAGATGAATGTACCCGTCTTTAGCTGCAAACTTTAAATAAGTTTTTCCATCCGATTCCCAGCGACCGGGCTTTGAAGTCGGAAGTGCAGACTCTTTTTCACTACGATAAACTTTAATCATTTTTTCTCCCAGCTCGGAAAATGCTGCCGGGTTGGGCGAAAGACCCCGGATGAGATTGTGAATTTCATTGACAGGTCTATTCCAGTCTATTTTACAGGTATTGGTTAAAATTTTTGGAGCATGTTTGAGTTGTGAATGGTTAATGGTCAATGGTGAATGAGTATCTGGATTTTGTTCAGTTCCTATTGACAATTCACTATTGCCCATTGACGATTGCGGTTTCTCCTGTAAAGACCGATCAGCAATTCCCTTCACTGTTTCTACCAAAACCCTTGCGCCGATCTCTTTCATTTTGTCATGTACTTCGCCTGCGGTTTCATTTTCATCAATTGGAAAACTTTCCTGTAATAAAATATCACCGGTATCAATTTCATGTTTCAGTTTGAATGTTGTTACACCTGTTTCTTTTTCACCATTGATCACTGCCCAGTTGATCGGCGCTGCGCCCCGGTATTGAGGCAGAAGAGAACCGTGCAGGTTGATCGTTCCCATTGCCGGCATATTCCAAACTACTTCGGGCAACATCCGGAAGGCAACAACAATTTGTAAATCCGCATTGAGTTTTTGTAGTTCTTTTAAAAATTCCGGATTTTTTAATTTTTCCGGTTGTAAAATTTTCAGGTGATGTTTTCCTGCATATTTTTTTACTGCACTTTCTGTCACTTTCATACCTCGGCCGGCAGGTTTATCCGGAGCGGTTACAACAGCAACAATATTACATTTGGCTTTTACCAATGCATCAAGTGATGCAACGGCAAATTCCGGTGTTCCCATGAAAACAATTCGGATACCCCCTGTTCCTCTAAAGAGGGGACTTAGATTCGATTTACCCTCTAATTTATTTATATCATTCATAAAAGGCATTTAATAATATGAAGTTTCTATACTCCCCTTTAGGGGTTGGGGGTTTCAAAGTCTTCATACAACAAATATTTCTTTCTTATTATTTTGAATTCATGGAGCGCAGGCTCCCAGCTTTTCCTTATTTCTTCTTCGCTTTTTCCTTCTTTAATTTGCTGCATTAGAATGTCATTTCCTGCCAGACGGTTAAAGCTGTTTGATTTTAAGAAGAAACTGTCCTTGCCGGGAAATAATTTATAAGCTTCTATCAGCCATTTCAATTGTACATGATTATTTACCTTGGTTAACACATCCTCTGGTTTGCCACTAAGGTTCCAACCATAACAAAGCTGTCCATAAAGTTTTGAACTTTTTGCTCCTTCATTAGGATTAGGAGTAAATGAATATAAATTCTTTGGTAAAGAAGGATGACCAAATACCTGGAATTGTTTATTGGTTCCTCTTCCTTCACTCAATGCCGTGCCTTCAAATAAACAAGTAGACGGATATAAATAAATAGATTGAATATTGGGAAGATTGGGAGAAGGTTTTACGGGTAATACATATTTGCTTTTATGTGTATAATTCTGACACTTTATAACCTGTAAATGAAATGCTGTGTCTTTTGAATTTTCTGCTGTACGGTAATAATCATATTTCTTATTTGCCTCCTGGCTCAGCCATTTTTCCCCGGCAATCATGAATGCGTATTCGGCGATAGTCATTCCATAAACAATAGGTATCGGTTGCATGCCAACAAAGGATTTGAATTTGGAATCCAGTACCGGCCCATCAACATAAAAACCATTTGGATTTGGGCGGTCAAGTATCATCAGCGGTTTGCTGTTTTCAAATGCTGCTTCCATATAATCCTGCAGTGAGGAAATGAAAGTATAAAACCGGACACCTACATCCTGTATATCGAAAATCAGTATATCTACATTTTGCAGATCTTCAATGGAAGGTCTTTTTTTACTTCCGTATAATGACACTACAGATATCCCTGTTTTTTCATCTGTATAATTTCCTATCTTTTCTCCGGCATTGGCAGTGCCACGAAACCCATGCTCCGGACCAAAAATTACTTTTATATCTATTCCAAGTTTTCTTAACGTATCCACGAGATGAGTATTCCCCACCATAGACGTTTGATTGGCAAAGAGGCCGATCCGTTTTCCTTTTATCAATGGGAGATACACACTGATGCGTTCGGCACCCGGAATAATTATTTGTTCATGGCTGCTGGTTGCAGGTTGCGGGTTTTTTTGAGCTGAGCAGTTGATTGCTAACAGGCAATTGATAAGCAGAAAATAAAATTTCAGATTATTAATGA
>JAHEZE010000125.1 GCA_023251235.1 Sphingobacteriales bacterium
ACACTGGACAGAAATGGTTTGCGTCCTTCCCGCTATTGTGTAACTACGGATGACCGAGTGATTATGGCGAGTGAAACAGGTGTGCTGCCGATTGATCCGAAAACCATAAAAGAAAAAGGAAGACTGCAGCCGGGAAAAATGTTTGTGGTGGATATGGAGCAGGGGCGCATCATCAGTGATGGAGAACTGAAACAAAAGATATGCAGCCAGAAACCTTATGGCGATTGGCTGAATCAATATAAAATACGTTTGGAAGAATTACCGGAACCAAGAGTTACATTCACTCACCTTTCTGATGAACACATTTTAAAGTATCATAAAGTTTTTGGCTATTCTACAGAAGATATCAATACGCTTATAAAACCCATGGCGCTGGAAGGCAAGGAGCCGGTGGGTTCGATGGGAACGGATATTCCATTGGCAGTATTGAGTGATCAGCCGCAGCATCTGACTTCTTATTTCAAACAATTATTTGCACAGGTTACCAATCCACCAATCGATCCTATCCGTGAACGATTGGTGATGAGCCTTGCTTCCTTTGTTGGTAACAATGGAAATTTATTGGATGAAAATCCGATGCATTGTCATACTGTGGCATTGAAACATCCGGTATTAACAAGTAAAGAATTAGAAAAGATAAGAAGTATTGATACCGGAATTTTCCAGGCAAAAACATTGCAGACATATTTTGTTGCCGATGGAAAACCGGATTCATTGAAAAAAGGTTTGGATCGTTTGTGCCGCTATGCGGAAGATGCCGTGCATGATGGTTTTGAAGTATTGGTTTTATGCGACCGTGCAGTGGATAGCGATCATGCTTCTATTCCATCTTTACTGGCTACTGCTGCTGTGCATCATCATTTAATAAGAAAAGGTTTGCGTGGTGAAGTAGGTATTGTTGTGGAAGCAGGTGATGTATGGGAAGTTCATCATTTCGCTTGTTTGCTTGCATTCGGCGCTACGGCTATCAACCCTTATCTCGCCATGGCTACCATTCGAAATATGAAATCCAATGGTACTTTACAAACAGATTTGGAATGGGATCAGTTGCGGAAAAATTATGTGAAGGCAGTAAATGATGGTTTGCTGAAAGTGTTTTCCAAGATGGGCATTTCCACTTTGCAATCTTACCAGGGAGCACAGATCATGGAGATTTTAGGATTGAATCATGAAGTAGTGGATAAATATTTTACGGGTGCAGTAAGCCGCATTGAGGGAATTGGTTTGGAAGAAATAGCTAAAGAAGCATTGGTTAAACATTTTTTTGCTTTCAGTAAAAAAGATATTCCTGTTGATCGTTTGCCTGCCGGTGGAATTTACCAATGGAAAAGAAAAGGTGAGTTTCATTTGTTTAATCCTACTACCGTTCACCTGTTGCAGTATTCAACAAAAATGAATGACTATGCAACATTCAAAAAATATTCAAAGCATGTAAATGACCAGAGTGAGAAAGCATGTACACTCAGAAGTTTATTGGAATTTAAACGCAACAAACCTTCTATATCTATTGATGAAGTAGAACCTGCTGAAAACATTTTCAAAAGATTTGCAACAGGAGCGATGAGCTTTGGTTCTATTTCTTGGGAAGCACATACAACATTGGCGATTGCGATGAATCGCTTAGGTGGTAAGAGCAATACCGGTGAAGGCGGCGAAGATGAAAGAAGATATGAGAGATTGGAAAATGGCGACTATATGCGCAGCGCTATAAAACAAGTGGCGAGTGCAAGATTTGGTGTAACAAGTTTGTATTTGACAGAAGCAGATGAACTGCAGATAAAAATGGCACAGGGCGCCAAGCCCGGAGAAGGTGGACAGTTGCCCGGCCATAAAGTAGATGAATGGATAGGTAAAACAAGACATAGTACTCCGGGTGTTGGTTTGATATCTCCACCACCGCATCATGATATTTATTCTATTGAAGATTTGGCGCAATTGATTTTTGATTTAAAGAATGCAAACAGGAATGCAAGGATCAATGTGAAGCTGGTAAGTAAAGCAGGAGTGGGAACTATTGCTGCGGGTGTTACCAAAGCAAAAGCAGATGTCATTTTAATTTCAGGACATGACGGTGGTACAGGAGCATCACCAATATCTTCTATTAAACATGCCGGCCTTCCATGGGAATTAGGTTTGGCAGAAACACATCAAACACTTGTAAGAAATAAATTGAGAAGTCGTGTGGTTGTTCAGGCCGATGGACAAATGAAAACAGGAAGAGATATTGCCATTGCTGCATTACTTGGGGCAGAAGAATGGGGTGTTGCAACAGCTGCATTGGTGGTGGAAGGTTGCATTCAGATGCGTAAATGCCATTTGAATACTTGTCCGGTTGGTGTGGCCACGCAGGATCCGGAATTAAGAAAACGTTTTGCCGGTAATGCGGATCATGTGGTAAATTTTTTCAGATTCATGGTGCAGGAATTAAGAGAGATAATGGCGGAGCTTGGGTTTAAAACTGTGGATGAAATGATCGGCCAGGTGGATAGTCTGCAGGTAAGAGAAAATATTAATCACTGGAAATTCAGTAAGCTTGACCTCTCTCCTATTTTATATAAAGAGCCTTCTTCTTTATATACACCTATCCATCATTGCGAAGAACAGGATCATTTGATATCAGATGTTCTTGACTGGAAACTTTTAGAATTAGCGAAACCGGCAATTGATCATAAAGAAAAAGTTTTCGCAGAACTGGAATTAAAAAATACCGACAGAACAACGGGAACTATTCTCTCCAATGAAATAACAAAGAAGTACCGTGGCGATGGATTGCCGGAGGATACTATTCATTTTAAATTCAAAGGAACAGCGGGTCAGAGTTTCGGCGCTTTCAATACAAAAGGCGTTACACTGGAACTGGAAGGCGATGCCAACGATTATTTTGGTAAAGGTTTAAGCGGCGCCAGATTAATTATCTATCCGTCAAAAAAATCTATTTACAACCGGGAAGAAAACATCATCATTGGCAATGTGGCGCTGTACGGAGCCACCAATGGTGAAGCTTTTATCCGTGGAAAAGCCGGTGAACGTTTTTGCGTTCGTAACTCCGGCGCCAATGTGGTGGTGGAAAGTGTGGGAGATCATGGTTGCGAGTACATGACAGGTGGCAGAGTGGTTATTCTTGGTGATACAGGAAGAAACTTCGCGGCAGGCATGAGCGGTGGTATTGCTTACGTATATGATGTCAATGGAAAGTTTTCAAAAAACTGCAATAAGGAAATGGTGGACCTCGATCCGGTGAATGCGGAAGATGCAAAAGAATTACAGACAATGATTCAAAGACATTTTGATTATACAAAAAGTGCAGTGGCAAAATTCGTATTGAATGATTTTGAAAACCAGGTGAAGAATTTTGTCAAAGTGTTTCCGACAGATTATAAAAAAGCTCTTTTAAAAAAGAAAGATAAAGTGAGTGTGGAGAAGTGATGTTTTTGAAGTGAGCTGCAATAATACTATTAAACTTTTGTTGCGTCGCACACTTGTACGTTCGGTTCGTTGTTCAGCTTAAACCTCACCCTCATTCCCTCTCCTTTTGGAGAGGGAAGCCACACACAGCCCTCGCTTTTCGGAGAGTAAAACTATTATGATTCTTTCCGATTATGCTGATTAAATATTTGCCGATAATGTGGTAGACAAAAAAGCTGAATAAAGAAATGAAGTACCGCTCCTTCTCCTTTTGGAGAAGGAGGTGGAGGATGAGGTTGAAATGATAAACTAAAAACACTAAACGATAAACTGTATCAATGGGTAAACCAACAGGCTTTTTAGAATTCACAAGGGAACTTCCCACCAAAAGAAGTGTAGAAGAAAGGGTGAAAGATCATCATGAATTCATCAACCGCTATTCTGATGAAAAACTCAATCAGCAAAGTGGTCGTTGTATGAACTGCGGTATTCCTTTTTGTCACAATGGATGTCCTTTAGGAAATGTGATTCCTGAATTCAATGACGCAGTGTATAATAAAGAATGGAAAGAAGCCTATAATATTCTTGTATCCACCAATAACTTTCCAGAATTCACCGGACGTATTTGTCCGGCGCCCTGTGAGACTGCCTGTGTACTGGGTATTAATCAACCAGCAATCACCATTGAAGAAATCGAAAAGCATATTATTGAAATCGCTTTTGATAAAGGATTTGTAAAACCAAGAAAGCCCAATGTTCGTACTGGTAAAAAAATAGCTGTGGTAGGTTCAGGACCTGCTGGCCTGGCAGCTGCTGCTCAATTAAATTATGCCGGTCATACTGTAATAGTTTTTGAAAGAGATGATGCCCCCGGTGGGCTTTTGCGGTATGGAATTCCTGATTTTAAATTGGAAAAATGGGTAATAGACAGGAGAATAAATCTTTTAGAAGAAGAAGGAGTGATCTTTAAATGCAATGCCAATGTAGGAGTGAATATTAGTGTAAACGATTTATTAAGGGAATACCAGGCGATAGTTTTATCGGGGGGCTCTACAGTACCAAGAGACCTTGATATACCGGGAAGAAAATTAAAGGGAGTACATTTTGCAATGGAGTTTTTGAAACAGCAGAACAAACGCAATGCAGGCCTCACCCCGACCCTCTCCCCAGGCGGAGAGGGAGTAGAAAGTAATATTTATCCGGAAGATATTTTAGCAAGCAAGAAAAATGTAGTGGTCATTGGTGGTGGTGATACCGGCAGCGACTGTGTCGGTACTTCCAACAGGCATCAGGCAAAATCAGTTACACAATTTGAATTACTGCCATTACCACCAAAAGAAAGAACAGAATTCATGCCCTGGCCATCTTACCCAATGACTTTGAAAACTTCTTCCAGTCATGAAGAAGGTGTTAAAAGAAATTGGGCAATAGCTACCAAAGAATTTATTGGAGATGGCAATGGAAATTTAAAAGCCTTAAGAATTGTTGACCTGGAATGGAAGTTTACCGGTGATGACAAACCTGCTTCTTTTGTTGAAATAGAAAATAGCGAAAGAGAAATTCCCTGTGAACTGGCTTTATTAGCCATGGGATTTTTAAACCCTCAATACAATGGATTACTTCAACAGTTAGATGTAGAATTGGATCAGCGTAATAATGTTAAAGCTGATGAAAAAAATTATCATACTAATATTAATAAGGTATTTGCTGCAGGCGATATCCGTCGCGGTCAAAGCTTAGTTGTGTGGGCTATAAGTGAAGGACGTGAATGTGCAAGGAAAGTAGATGAATTTTTAATGGGACATTCGATTCTTGAATCAAAGGATTCATCGCTTTTGGTATCAGGCTAAAATTTATTTAACCCCCATTTAAAAATGCCATCTCATTAGATGGCATTTTTATTTTATATGAAATATTTCTATATTTTTAAACAATTTATCAACTTTTCATTTAATAATAATTTTATTTTTTAAAACTAACAAGTGTTATAGACATCAAACTGTATTTTTGATCTAAATAATTTACATTATAATTATTTTTCATTTAACAACTAAAAATTGAAAGTATGAGTAAACCCACATTCAAACAGATTGCACCATTCGCAGCACTTGCATTAATAGCATTAGGTGCTATTTTCATTCCTTCCTTACCGGATTATGTTGCCAAGGACGGAACTTATAATTCAGCAGATATTGCCTGGATGATCGTTGCAACTGCACTGGTATTTATTATGACACCGGGTCTTGCCTTTTTTTATGGAGGTATGGTGCATAGAAAAAACGTAATCTCTACTATGATTAAAAGTGTAGTAGCAGCAGGAGTTGTAAGCGTTTTATGGATTGTTGTAGGCTATAGTCTTTGTTTTGGTGAATCAATCGGAGGAATAATAGGAAATCCGATGACCCATCTTTTCTTTAAAGATGTTTCTTCCGGAGCACCATGGAGTTTGGCTCCATCCATTCCAAAACCGCTATTTGCTTTATTCCAGTTGATGTTTGCAATTATTACTCCCGCCCTGGTTGTGGGTGCAGTAGCTGAGCGTATCCGCTTTACTTCATTCATACTTTTTATTGTTTTATTTAGTTTACTGGTGTATGCCCCGCTTGCCCATTGGAGCTGGCACCCGGAT
Source organism: Sphingobacteriales bacterium (assembly GCA_023251235.1). Taxonomy (GTDB): domain Bacteria; phylum Bacteroidota; class Bacteroidia; order Chitinophagales; family Chitinophagaceae; genus VBAS01. Next base: position 6,035 of record JAHEZE010000125.1, read on the forward strand.
GGTTTTCTTGCAAAATGGGGTGCATTAGATTTCGCCGGTGGAACAGTAGTACATATTTCTGCTGGTTGTGCCGCATTAGCTGGTGCATTGGTGTTGAAGCGCCGCAAAGTTCATCTTGAGCAAAAAGAAATTCCTCCAGCAAATATTCCATACGTACTTATTGGTACAGGCTTGTTGTGGTTTGGTTGGTTTGGGTTTAATGCAGGATCAGCATTAGGTGCAAATGCATTATCAGTTTCTGCTTTTGGAACTACCAATACCGCTGCTGGTGCAGCTGGATTAAGCTGGATGTTCTTTGATGTTGCACGTGGTAAAAAACCATCTGTACTTGCTTTTTGTATCGGGGCAGTAGTAGGGCTGGTAGCGATTACACCTGCTGCCGGTTTTGTTGCAATACCACAAAGTATTTTTATTGGCGTAATTGCAGCAATGATCTCCAATATTGCAGTGTATTATAAACAAAAGTCAACTTTAGATGATACACTTGATGTATTTCCATGCCATGGTATAGGTGGTATTGTGGGAATGATTATGACAGGAATTTTTGCAACAAAAACTGTGAATGGTGCCGGCAATAATGGATTATTTTATGGCAACCCTGATTTCTTCTTTACCCAGTTAAAAGCTCTTGCAATAGTAGTGCCATTCAGTTTTGGAATGTCTTATGCGATATTTAAATTCATAAACTTTATTGTTCCGATGCGTGTAAGTTCTGAAGACGAAGCGATGGGTCTTGATGCTTCACAGCATAATGAGAAATACTTGCAGGGAACTTTACTGGTACATAATGATGGAAACATGCAAGAACATCCCGCAGAATTTTAAAATAAAAAACAAAAAAGGTACAGCGAAAATTTAAGTTGCGCTAACAACTTATCGCTGTACCGATTAATAACAATTAAAATCTATAACAATGTTACGAAAATTATTCATTTTAAGTATTAGCATTAGTTCATTTCTTTTCACCAATGCTCAGACTGCTTCGGTACCGGCACCAGGAAGTGATAGTGTTGAAACTTCAAATGCTGATACAAATAAAAAACCTTTTTTTGCTATTACAGGTTCAGCCGATGTTTATTACCGGTATGATTTTGCAAAAACCAAGGCTAATAATCTTACCAGTTTCACCAACTCACATAATTCCTTCGCCTTAGGAATGGCAAGCCTTAAGGCTGAACATAAATCTGATAAAGTAGGTGCCGTAATTGATCTTGGATTTGGCCAAAGAGCTACTGAGTTTTCTTATAATGAAAATGGAATACTGGCGGCAATAAAACAACTTTATGTAAGCTATTCACCAACAGAATGGTTGAAACTTACCGCAGGAACCTGGGCTACTCATGTTGGATATGAACTGCTGGACCCTCAACTGAATCGCAATTACAGTATGAGTTATATGTTCACCAATGGACCGTTTTCACATACTGGTCTGAAAGCTGAAGTAACGGAAGGGAAAAGCGGATTTATGCTTGGAATTTCCAATGCTACTGATTTCAGAACACCTCCTGATGAACAAATCAATAAAAAATTTCTTATTGGACAATACAGCCTGGCAGTAAATGATAATGTAAAACTTTACCTGAATTATGTTGGTGGTAAATCTCCGGACACATCAAAAGTGAACCAATTTGATTTTGTAGCCACTGCTAAAGTGAATGATAAATTTAATGTGGGCTTTAATGCTACAGTCAATAATACTAAATCATGGAATGGCATTAAAAATCTGGATGGAAAAAGCTGGTGGGGTTCTGCTCTTTATCTGAATGTAGATCCGCAAAGCTGGTTTGGGTTTACTTTACGTACTGAATACTTCAACGATAAAAATAATCTGAAGATACCACATACGCAAGATGGCTGTAATATTTTTGCAACAACGTTTTCAGCCAACTTTAAA
>JAHEZE010000126.1 GCA_023251235.1 Sphingobacteriales bacterium
CCGGTTAGTTTATCAACAATATAATGTGAATTGAAAAAGAAAAAAGTAGCAAAAAAGAAAAGGCAGTAATAATAATAATCTATTACCAGTATTTTCATTATGCAATGCTAAAGGACGGAACAAGTTTACTTCATTTTCAAAATTCTTTCCAGCTAAGACCCCGGCGAAACAGAAAACATTAAATATTTGGATGCAGCAATCATATTAATAGCCAGAGACAATTTATTCACTGATTTGCCTTGGATGAGCCATCTACTAATCAGGCGTAATGATAAAAATAAAATCATCGATTTTGATGTAAATAGCGGCAGAGTGTTGCATTTGAAATTTAATAAAGTTGAATAAGAGGATAGCCACACAGCAGCCAACAGGACTTTAGTAATAGGGCGGGGTGAAGAAAAAATTCCAATCATTCCATTCGCTACCCAACTACTTCAATATCGATTCTTACGGCCGAGTCTTATTGCACCTTTCAGACCGAGGAACAAATATCCATCACCGCCAAAAATATCGATACGCATCATTAACCGCGGGTTAAAGGAAATGGTAAAATTGTTCACATGAAATCCTGATTCAATTCCGAAAAGGGTTTCAAAACCTGGTGGCTGGGGATGGTTATTATAGACCTCCTTTATTATACCCAGTCCGAGTTGCGGTTCAATGAAAAAAGAATTTATCATCATTCTGTAACCACCCGTGGCATTAATAAAATGGTATAAATCAGGTTTGTAACCAGGGTAACTATCGATTAATAGATCATAGGCAATCCCGTAGGTAAAATAGTTGTTGTTTTTCTCTAATGGTTTAAGAAATTTTGCGGTAATTCCTCCCCCCCAATTAGAAAGCCCATCATAAAAAATTCCGGAGATACCCACCTCAAAACAGGGAGTATTTTGCTGTTGAGCAAACGAATACGTTGGAACACTCAACCAGCTGTAAAACGTCAGGAGTATAACAGAGATTTCTTTCATACTATTTTTCTCAAACCTACCACTCACAAGACCTGTTATATAATTGAATTTTGCAATTCCTTTTTTGCTATTTGCAGATTTTGCAACTTCACTTTCCGATTGCCTGGCTTTGAGTCAGTGCTGGTCCCGTTTTCTTACCCACCGAGTCTCCTCTTTCCTTATTTTTCTTTGAAAAGAACAAAGAGTTGAAGAAGGGACTTTTCTTACCAGCCGGGCCTCCTCCGCTCTTGCTTTTCTGTCCTCACGGGGTCTTGCCCCGAATGATTCAATAAATTTAAATATGATTGCAGGCAGACCCCGTGATATGAAACAATATCAATTTTTCCGTCGCCGGGATCTCACAACAAGTTTCCTTCATTTTCAAAATTCTTTTCAGCGAAGACCCCCGTTGTAGGTAGTGTTCACTATATAAAAATGTAAATTATTGTCCTGAGTTTAAACTGCTATGGAAATGAAGGGTTGTCCGTAGTGTTCCAAAGCGATAAAGAAAATAAAAAATATAGGGTTGTTATGGTTAGTCTGCGACTAACCATCGGCTCCAACGGAGCCGGATTTTGCAAGAGAAGCCATCACAAGTAACCATAAATAATTTTACTATCTTTACAAGAGTAAAATGTCAAATCCTGTTACCATATCACCCAACATTCAAAGCGGGGAGCCTGTGTTTACCAATACAAGAGTTCCGGTTAAAAATCTTTTTGATTATTTAAAAGCGGGACATTCATTAAATGAATTCCTTGAAGATTTTCCCTCAGTTAAAAAGGAACAAGCTATCCAGGTGATAGATCATTTTGAAAACCTGCTGAACTTTCAAGCTATTGCCAATGAAAAAGGTGCTGCTTGATGAAAACCTTCCCGCAAAACTTAAATATCGTTTGCAAGACGTTTGTGAAATCTATACTATAAATGATAAAGGCTGGAATGCATTAGAGAATGGCGACTTAATAAATGCTATGCAAGAAGATGGATTTGATTACCTGATTTCATCAGACAAAAATTTACAATTCCAGCAGAATCTTTCTAAATATTCAATGGGGTTTATTGTTTTGAATGTTTTGAATAATAATTATGAAACCATTTTGCCACTTGTTGACAAGATAAAAAAGGTTTTGACCAACCAACTCCTGCTGAAATTAACAGTTATTGAATAAATTTTTTGCGCCACTGTTATTTTTATTTCACCTACAGTACAAAAAGAATGGCCGACTCCCGCCTATGGCGTTACTTCGGACGGGCGGCATAAAAATTATTTTCGCATCCAAACTACAAGAAATTAACTTTACTCATTAATAACAACTAAAATGAAAAATGAAAGAGTATATAAACTGATATTCGCAAGTGTCTATCCGCATTATCTTAAAAAAACGGAGACAAAGGGACACACAAAAGCAGAATTGGATACCATCATTTGCTGGCTGACAGGATATACTCAAAAACAATTGCAGCAACAGATCGACAAGAAGATTGATCTTGAAACCTTTTTTGCCCAGGCGCCACAACTCAATCCAAATGTTTCAAAAATTACAGGGGTCATTTGTGGATATCGTGTAGAAGAGATCGAAGACAAACTCATGCAAAAGATCCGTTACATGGATAAGTTGATTGATGAATTGGCAAAAGGGAAAACAATGGAGAAGATTTTAAGGAAGTAAGGAGAATCAGATTCTTTCTTCCACTGGTCTTTGCCGAAATAAACAATTTTTTTATACAACGTTTCAGTCCGCAATTCTTATTATTGTTTCAGAATAAGATCGGGCATTGATTATTTCTATTTATCTTCAACTCAGAAAAATATTTTTTATGAAGACAATGACTTGTAAACAATTGGGCGGCGCCTGCGAAAAAGAATTTCATGCAAATACCTTTGAAGAAATGGCAATGCTAAGTAAACAACATGCGATGGAGATGTTTCAAAAAGGCGATGAACCGCATCTCAAAGCAATGAATGAAATGCAAAAACTCATGCAATCGCCTAACGATATGAAAGCCTGGATGGATAATAAAAGAACGGAATTTAATTCCATGCCTGGTGATGTTTGATCTAAAAAAAACAATAATGAATAAAGATGTTATGGCATATAATAACTCTCAATCAACTGAGAATAAAAGAATTTGTAACCTGCTTGCCAAAGAGATCAATAGCGATCTGCCCGAAGCAGAAAATAAGATCTGGCATGCGCATCCGGTTTGGTTTTTGAATGGAAACCCGATCGTTGGATCCAGTAAATTGAAAGACTGTATTCGCTTGTTGTTTTGGAACGGTTAATCTTTTGATGAGGAGGGTTTGCATAAAGAAGGAAGTTTCAAAGCAGCAGAAGCTCGTTACACATCCGCAAAAGATATCAATACAAAAAACCTGAAACGCTGGCTCAAAAAGTCTAACGAGATTCAATGGGACTATAAGAATATTGTGAAACGAAAAGGGGGTTTGGAAAGATTGAAGTAAAGTAAATGACAGTCCCGGCAAAGGCTTTTATGACAAACAAATAAAATAGCTGGTTTATAGAATTATTTACACCGATCATTGGCTCAGTTGGAAATGATTACCTTCCTATACTAATAATTAAAAAATGACTGATCAGGATGTTCTTAAAGGAGCCCTTTCACATTTTGCCCAACTAAGCGAAGAGGATTTTAGTCTTTCGCTTGATTGTTGGAAAATAAAGACCTACAAAAAGGGAGATATCTATAATCCTCTCGGAAGTATATGCAGGTATCTTGGTTTTACTATGGAAGGTTATTTCAGATCTTACCTGATTGGTAAAAACGGTGAAGAAGTGAACTTATTTCTTCACCTCCCACACCAGGTGGTAGTTACTTACAAAAGTTTTATTCACCGGAGCCCCTGTGAATTTAATACGGTGGCATTAACTGATGCCCGGGCTATTTGCATTACACTTTCAGATCTGCAAATGCTGTATAAAAAATCACATGCATGGGAACGTTTCGGAAGACTGATGGCTGAAAAAGCTTTTGACGTTGCGGTGGATCGTGCCGAAAGTTTCGTCTTTAAATCTGCAGAGCAACGTTATTTAGAACTTATCCAAATGCAGCCCGATGTCATTGAGCACATCCCTCTTTATCATATTTCTTCTTACCTCGGTATTGCGGGCCCTTCGCTCAGCCGCATACGAAGAAAAATTTCCGGCAAATAAAAGATTTTAACATAGGTTAAAGTTTTACCGGATTTCTTTATCCACTTTTATATCGTTAATTCATTCATCACAATTAAATTTATAAAAATGGAAACCGCAGTAATGACAAACAAAGAGATTGCTCAGGCGCTCTATGGCTATTTCGGCGAGGGTAACATTCCCGCTATTCTCGAATCGCTTACCGATGATATTAAATGGACATGTCCCGGACCTACCGAGATACTCCCTTATGCCCGTGTTTACAAAGGGAAAAAGGAGGTAGCGGATTTTTTCAGGCTTATTAATGAGAACAAAGATTTTCCAAAATTTGAACCGAGAGAGTTTATTGCTGAAGGTAATAAGGTAGTATGCCTCGGTTACTGGGATGCAAAGTCAAAGAAAACAGGTAAGCCTTATTCCGGTCATTGGGCCATGGCATTTTATTTCAGAGATGGACTAATAAGTGAGCACAGAGAATATTATGATTCATATGGTGAAGCAATGGCTTCCAAAGTATAAAATAAATTTACTGAAATTGAAGACCCGTCCCGCTATTCTGTGGGACGGTTTTTTTATGTCATCCTGCCAATATAATAATTGGGATTCATTATCTTTCTAAACAAATAGCTGCGTCAGGCAGCGAGTTGTGGGTCATGCCTCGCGACACAGCTAATTCGAAACTGATTGCAAAAAATTAACTTTGACAATTCTAAAAAATGAAACTGAAAATATGGAATTACATCATCCCGATTTGCACCACAAGAACAAAAAATTCAAGGAGTATTTCCTTGAGTTCTTAATGATATTCCTTGCTGTGACGCTTGGTTTTTTTGCTGAGAATATCAGAGAGCATCTCGCAGATAAAGAAAAAGCGAAACAAAGTATTGAAACTATTATAACCAGTGTTGCAAGTGACACCACGCAGTTAAACAGTATTATTACTTCTAACAAGCTTTCACTATACTACCTTAATAAGTTCATAAAATTAAAGAGCTCTGATCTTTTTGAAAATAAAACAAAACGGGAGTTTTATGATGATGTTGCGAATGGATCTTATAATGATGTTTACTTCAGTAGCAATGATGCTGCATTCCAGCAACTGCAAACATCGGGAATATTACGATTGATTAATAAGCCAGGTATTCTTGACAGCTTATTTAAATACCAGCATAACACCAGTTTAATTCTCAGGAATGAGGCTGATCATTATTATTTCAGCAAACTCGTCTGGGAAGGTATGTCAAAACTGATAGATGTAACATATACTCTTAGTTCCTTCGATACTGCAAATTTTAATTTCGAAGTAGTATCCGGCGTTTATAAAGTACCCGAAGGGAAAGAACTGGTTTTTGATTATGATAAAAAAACAGTTGACAAATTATTTAACGATGCAGTTGTTTTGGCGCTTAATGCGGATTTCCATATTAGTTTATTGAATCAACAATTAGTGTATGGCAAAAAATTAATTGCGCTGCTTAAAAATGAATATCACCTGGAATAGCTACTAAAAAAAACGAACAAGCAACAAATGACAACATACATTTCAATACTTCGGGGAATTAACGTGAGCGGACAAAAAATTATCAAAATGGATACATTACGGAAAATGTATGAAAACTTAGGTTTCAAAAGTGTAAAGACTTATGTGCAAAGCGGAAATGTTATATTTAAAAGCAAGGTCTTTAAAATAGCAGATTTAGAACAAAACATTTCCAGGCAAATCAGGAAAGACTTTGGCTTTGTCGTTCCCGTAATTGTGCTGACAATTGACAAGCTAAAGAAAATAATAGAGGGTAACCCTTTTTCAAAAGACGCAGGTAAAGAGACTTCTTTTTTGCTCGTAACTTTTCTGTCCTCAAAGCCTGAAAGTCTTGAACGGGAGCTGATCAAGAATAAAAAATCACATAAAGAAGAAATTAGTTTTTCTGATGATGCAGTTTACTTATACTGCCCTGATGGATACGGAATATCAAAACTATCTAACAGTTTTTTGGAGACTAAGCTTAAAGTAGGAGCCACTACAAGGAATTGGAAGACCACTAACGAACTTTTAAAAATAGCGCAGGAGATAATTTAAAAAATTATCATTCACCAGGAATTTATAATGAGTTTGAAAGAAGCTTAGTTTATTCCGGTCGGTGTTCCGATATCAGCGTATCTGTCTATTCCTGAACTTGATCGATGGAAGAACTCCTTAATAATAACTCTTCTGCTACGTACCACATAAGAGGGAGATGAGAACAAGCGTGAATAAAAATGATCCTGTTAAGTTTTTCCTGTAATTTGTTTATCTAAAAACTTTAAAATATGATTTCAAAAAATGATGACCGCGGAAAATTTTTTCTGCGTATAGCTGTAGCAGGTATCATTGTGTTTCACGGATGGTTTAAATTAACTCATGGCGTTGGATGGATACAGGGAATGCTGGGCGGCATGGGTTTCCTGGCATATGGTACTTACCTGGCTGAATTGGTAGCGCCGCTATTTATCCTTGTGGGATTTAGAACCCGGCTTGCAGCTTTGGCTATTGTGATAGATATGCTGGTGGCTATATTATTGGTGCTCCGCACTTCTTTGTTTACCGTTAAACAAATGGGTGGAGGCTGGGCAATAGAAGTAGAAGGCATGATGCTGCTCTGTGCACTTGCATTATTCTATACCGGATCCGGGAAGTATGCTATATCCTCAACGGGAAATTGGGATTAGCTAAAATCGTTTCCCTGTCGGGCTACTTCATTGGCCCATTCGTAAAGGAGTAAAGTTTATTTGTGGAGGGGTATTCATGCCCTTTATTATAGTGTAGTTATCTACCTGTATCATAGCGGAACAGACATTTAATTTTTATGCCGTTGGTGTTCCGGTCTCAAATTTTCTATAATTTTTTGACATCAACAACGATATAAAAAAGAAAACTACCTTAGTGAAAAGAAGTAATGTCAGAAGCAAACCCCAACTCACGGTTAGAAGCTTTTTGCGATGGCGTATTTGCAATCGCATTAACATTATTGATCATTGATATTAAAATTCCTTCAACAGAAAGAATTAATACCACAGCTGAATTCTGGCTTGCATTAAAGCATATTGCCCCATCCATATTTGCCTTTATATTGAGTTTCATCATTATTCTCATCACCTGGGTTAATCATCATGCAAGTTTAAAACTGGTAAACAGATCATCCCCATACTTTATTTATGCCAACGGATTTATGTTGATTACTGTTGTATTTATCCCATTCCCCACGTCCCTGATGGGGGAATATATTTTAACTGACCATGCTGCCCCTGCAGTAATTCTTTATAATGCTACGTTGGCAGCCCAATCTATCAGCTGGATCCTATTAACCAGCACGGCGCTTAAAGATCAATTAGCTAAAAGTGAAAAAGCAACCCTCACCATTCTTGAGAACCGTAAATTCGGATATTTCGCATTTATCCTTTATACTCTTTTTGCAATCCTGGCAATTTGGTTTCCTCTTACCATTGCCATCATCACTACTGTCACCTGGATATTTTGGCTGATATGGGGTATCAGAATCAAGCATGAATAAATGAATTCAATTTGCTGGTCAGTCGGCAGTTTTATATATCCTCTCAAGCATTTCGTACAACTCAGGATGATTTGCTTTTAATAAATCGGGCTGCTCAAAAAAATATTCGGAAATAACAGCAAAAAATTCTGTCGGGTTAGTGGCTCCATACATATCAATATCTGATCCATAGTTTTTCATTTGATCGATAGTTGTATTCATCAGGTGCTTCCACCGGTCTATGTATTTCCGCTCTAAAAT
>JAHEZE010000041.1 GCA_023251235.1 Sphingobacteriales bacterium
ATATTTTTCTTCAGAATGAATGGAGAGCAAATGATAAAATAACGATAATCGGAGGTCTTCGTTACGATGATAATAAAGTTTATCAATCAAGATTGAGTCCTAAACTGGCGGCGCAATTTAAAGTGAATAATAAATTTCGCATTAATGCATCTTATGGAGCCGGATTCAAAGCTCCGGATTTCAGGCAACTCTTTCTTAATTTCTTAAATACTGCAGCAGGTGGTTATGTTGTGTATGGGGCAAATGAAATCACCATAACTGAACTGGAAAAACAAATGCAGCAAGGAATTATTTCAACAATATTACCAAAGGCTTACCAACTTGCTTTATTAAAACCTGAAATTTCCAAAGGACTGAACCTGGGAGCCCATTATGATGTAAACGATAAACTTGCCTTTAATATTAATTTATTCCGCAATGATATTAATAACCTGATCCAGGTTGACATAATAGCTTTTCGCAATAATGCTGCACCTGTTTACAGTTACTTTAATGTAAAAGAAGCTTATACACAAGGAGCAGAATTGAATTCTTCTTACCAACTCAGTAATCATCTGCAACTGCAGGGAGGTTACCAGTTTTTGATGACAGCAGATAAAGCCGATATTAAAAGAATTAAAGAAGGAACTGTCTTCACCCGTGATCTGATTACGAATGAAACTTACAAAGTAAAGAGAAATGATTATGCAGGATTACCCAACCGTTCAGCTCATATGGTGAATGCAAAATTGTTTTATGATAATGAAAAAACAGGATGGTCAGGTTCTCTGCGCAGCATATACCGCAGCCGCTGGGGTACTTATGATAAAGATGGTAATGGAATCATCAACCGTGATGATGAATTTGCTAAAGGGTTTGTTGCAATTAATATCTCAGCTTCAAAAACAATCAATGCTTTTAAAATCCAGGCAGGAATTGACAACCTGTTTAATTATAAGGACAAATTAAACCAACCCGGTCAGCCGGGTATTCAACCGTACATATCTATGCTTTATACTTTTTTAAAAAATAAAAACAATAATTAAAATGAAAAAAGGATTTATCGCTTATGCGGCATTATTAAGCACACTATTATTTTTTTCCTGTAAAAAAGATAGTGTACAAAAACCAGTTGTATTACAAGCAAAGACAGTAAGTAATTTAGCAGCTGATACTATTATTGGTTTGGCTCCATCAGGACAACCTTATGGATCAGGAAAATTTACTTTCTATAGTTTAGAAAACAATACAATCATTGCCAACACCGACTCTGCATCCAATAAATGGGATATCGCATTTCGTGGTACTACCATTATTACGAATAGCGGAACCAGTGGATCGGGAAGCGGTGGTGCATTTATTTACGCCGGATTATTTTCTGATTTAACATTCATATCTACTGATTCAACTTTCAAAACTGATAATGCACCTGCAGCCTATGCTATTAAAACCGGTAGCGGGAATGGTTGGTATAGTTATAATGGAGCAGTTAATCTTATTACCCCGATTCCGGGCCGGGTACTGGTAATACGTACAGCAACCGGCAAATATGCAAAAATCGAAATCTTAAATTATTATAAAGGTGGTATTACTCCTGATGCTTCTGCTTCTGACAATGATAAACTTACCAAGCAACGTTATTATACTTTCCGGTTTCTTTATCAGCCGGATGGAACCAGGAAATTTTAAGATCCAATATTTATTCATATTGATAAAGCCGTCATATTATTGACGGCTTTATAATGAAATCACCCATAGCTTTTCCTTAACTTTGCCCACTTTTAGAACAGGCTATGAGTCTTAAATATCATGAATATCAGCAACTGAATTTACCGGCTATCGGGCAGGAAATACTGGCCAGTTGGACAGAAAGTGAGGCATTTGAAAAAAGTGTTTCCTTAAGAGAAGGAGCAACACCTTTTGTATTTTATGAAGGGCCACCCAGTGCCAATGGAATGCCGGGTATTCATCACGTCATTTCAAGGACATTAAAAGATTTGGTTTGCCGTTACAAAACCATGAAAGGTTTCCAGGTAAAAAGAAAAGGCGGCTGGGATACACATGGGTTGCCAATTGAGTTGGGGGTAGAAAAAGAATTGGGGATTACGAAAGAAGATATTGGAAAAAAGATCTCTGTTGAAGATTATAATAAGAAATGCCGGGAGGCAGTACTTCGATATAAAGATAAATGGGATGAATTAACAAGAAAGATGGGTTATTGGGTTGACCTGAATAACCCTTACATCACTTATAAAAATGAATATATCGAAACGGTATGGTGGTTACTGAGTGAGTTATATAAAAAAGGTCTTTTGTATGAAAGTGTAAGCATTCAACCTTATTCACCTGCTGCCGGTACAGGATTAAGTTCACATGAACTGAATCAACCGGGAACTTATAAGGATGTAAAAGATACGAGTTGCATAGCGATGTTTAAAGCGGCCCCTCTAAATCTCCCCCAAAGGGAGACTTTTGCAAGCCCACTTGGCCAGCTTAACGAAATTCAAAAAAAGAATGAAGAAGTTTTCTTTTTGGCGTGGACAACTACTCCGTGGACGCTACCTTCTAATCTTGGATTAACAGTCGGGGCAAATATTGATTATGTATTGGTAAAAACAATTAACCCCTATTTACATAATCTCATTTATGTTGTTCTTGCCAAGGCCTTGCTTCACAAATATTTCAAACCTGAAAACGAAAATGGAAGATTCTCTGAATACAAGAATGACGGTAAGAATATTCCTTATTCAATCGTCAATGAATTCAAAGGGATAGATATCGAAGGATGCGAATATGAACAGTTACTTCCTTATGAAGCAAACTCTTTAAAAATTATACAGGGAATAACTCCAGATGCTAAACCATTCCGGGTTTTAACCGGGGATTTTGTTACTACTGAAGATGGAACAGGTATCGTTCACACGGCTCCGGCTTTTGGTGCCGACGACTTTAAAGTTGGGAAAAAAAATAATATCGGTATCCTTATTATGGTCGATAGACAAGGAAAGTTTGTAGATGGTTTGGGAGAGTTCAGTAACCGCTATGTAAAAAATTATAAAGATGAAAAAGACTATGTAGATGTGAATATTGATATAGTGGTAAAACTGAAAAAAGAAAACCGTGCTTTTAAAGTTGAAAAATATGAACATAGCTATCCGCATTGCTGGAGAACAGATAAACCCGTTTTATATTATCCATTGGATGCCTGGTTTATTAAAACAACGGCGATCAAAGACCGGATGGTGGAATTAAATAAAACCATTAACTGGAAACCGAAATCAACTGGCGAAGGAAGATTTGGCAACTGGCTGGAGAATATGGTAGATTGGAATCTCAGCCGTTCAAGATTCTGGGGTACACCATTACCCATCTGGAAAACGGAAGATAGTGAAGAAGAAAAGTGCATAGGAAGTATTGAAGAACTCAAAACAGGAATAAAAAAGGCTGACGAAGTTTTAGGAACAACTCAAAGCTCAAAGCTCAAAGCTCAAGGCTTAGACTTGCATAAACCTTTTGTAGATGAGATCGTACTGGTGAGTAAATCAGGTAAGACTATGAAGAGGGTTCCTGATCTGATTGATGTTTGGTTTGATAGTGGCGCTATGCCTTATGCACAATGGGGGTTACCGGATACAAATTCAAATGAGTTTGGTCCGCTAAGCGCTGAAAATTTTTTCAAATATCATAAAGCTTCGAAAGTCTCCCCTATAGGGGGAGATTTAGAGGGGGCTTCATTTCCCGCCGATTTCATTGCTGAAGGTGTTGATCAGACCAGGGGGTGGTTCTATACACTTCATGCAATTGCAGCATTAGTGTTTGATTCCGTTGCTTACAAAACCTGTGTATCAAACGGATTGGTCTTAGATAAGAATGGCAATAAAATGAGTAAGCGTTTGGGCAATGTAGTGGATCCATTCAAAACAATTGAAACCTATGGAGCCGATGCCACCCGATGGTATCTTGTTACCAATGCATCACCATGGGAGAATATGAAGTTTGACCTGGATGGAATTAAAGAAGTGCAGCGTAAATTTTTCGGCACACTTTATAATACATATCAGTTTTTTGCATTGTATGCTAATGTGGATGGTTTTTCTTTTAAAGAAAAATATATACCACTGAATGAACGGCCCGAAATTGACCGGTGGATTCTGTCATCATTAAATACATTAGTGAAGAAAGTAAATGAATTCATGGATGATTACGAACCCACCCAAACTGGCCGTGCAGTAGAAGATTTTGTGGATGAACATCTGAGCAATTGGTATGTGCGACTTTGCAGAAGAAGATTCTGGAAGGGAGAATATGAACAGGATAAAATATGCGCTTATCAAACATTATATGAGTGTCTTGAAACTGTACTTCGATTAATTGCGCCGATTTCTCCATTCTTTAGCGATGCAATTTTCCAAAACCTGAATGATGTAACCAATCGTTTTGAAGCTAAATCGATTCATCATATTGATTTTCCTGTGCCGGATGAAGAAGTAATTGACACTTCATTAGAAGAAAGAATGCAATTGGCACAGGATACATCTTCTTTGATTCTATCATTACGGAAAAAGCAAAATATTAAAGTTCGCCAGCCTTTGCAAAAGGTTTTAATCCCTGTTTTAAACCCTTCCATGAAAGAGCAATTACTAAAAGTGGAAGATTTAATAAAGGCTGAAGTGAATGTAAAAGAAATTGAATATTTAAATCCTGACAATACCTTCATTAGCAAAAAAATCAAACCCAATTTTGTAGTGTTGGGAAAAAAGCTGGGCCCAAAGATGAAAGCTGTTGCAACTGCATTATCACAGTTTACTCAAAACGAAATAATAAGGTTAGAAAAAGAAGGCCAATATAATTTATCAGTTGATGGCGAAGAATTAATATTATTAACCTCAGAAGTTGAAATAACCAGCGAGGATATACCAGGTTGGCTAGTGGCCAATAAAGGTGGATTAACCGTGGCTTTAGATATAACAATAACAGAAGAACTTGAGTCGGAGGGCAATGCCAGGGAGTTTGTCAACCGGATTCAGAAAATCAGAAAAGATAGCGGGTTTGAATTAACTGACAGAATTAATGTTAAGGTGGAAGAGGGCAATGGATTAAAAAATTCTTTGGCTCAGTTTAAAGACTATATTTGCGCCGAAATTCTGGCTGATAATTTAGAGATATTGCCAGTAATAAATAGTGGAATTGAGATTGAAGTGAATGATATTCAATTAAAAGTGATTGTTTCAAAAAAAGCTTAAGCGTATGGCTCCAAAGAAAAAGCCTGCACATAAAAAAGCGGCAAAACCAGTGAAAAAAACAAGCTCAAAAAAACCGGTAATAAAAAAGACTGCAAAAAAGGCCGCTCCTAAAAAAGCTGCTCCCAAAAAAACTACAAAGCATGTTGTTAAAAAAGTAGTAAAGCCGGTTGCAAAAGTTGCAGTAAAAAAGCATGCTGATAAGCCGGCAAAACATGCAGCAAAGAAACCCGGAGCACATGATGCCCGGTCATTAGTATCCGTTAAACCCTTAATAAAACCAATAGTGAAAAAAGAACCCCCCAAGGCACTGAAAGTGGTGATACCAAAGACAAACACCAAAGCGGTTAAGAAATACGAACCTGAATTTACAAAATCAGTTTTGGATGCCAGGATACAGGATCCATCAGCCCCAAGCCAGCGTTATTCAGATACTGAACTAGCTGAATTCAGGGAGTTGATTCAGAAAAAATTGGATGCAGCAAAAAAAGAACTGGCATACCTGCAGGGACTAATAACAAGGAAAGATGAAAGTGGTGACATGGATGAAGGCCGTTATATGACTATGGAAGATGGGAGTGTGAGTATGGAAAGAGAGCAACTTAGCCAGATGGCCAGCCGCCAGATAACTTTCATTGATCACCTTGAAAAAGCCATGATGCGTATTGAAAATAAAACCTATGGTATTTGCCGCATTACAGGAAGGTTGATTGATAAAGCAAGGTTAAGAGCCGTACCACATGCCACACTCAGCATTGAGGCTAAGCAGATGATGAATAAATAGATTATCTTCTGCCAACTGGTTACAACAAAAATTTTATTTAAAATAATAAATAATGCCCTGGTTTGCCCAGGGCTTTTTGTTTACAGTATCTTAAATTGTGTTTCCAAATTTTTATTTAGAACATTTTTCCTGAAAGAATAAATGAAATAGTATTAATTAGTGACTATCCAATTTATATATGATAAAGGAAAAGTATTACAGGGGTTAAGGTATCATTTTATTACCCGTCCGGAATTACGGTTGATGATCATTTTAGTAAATGTATTTGCATTAGTGTCGGCAACACTGTTCTATTTTAAAAAAGTAACACCACTTGCTTTCTTTATTGGTTCATCGCTTTGGTTCATGCTGATGATCAGCGTTTGGTTTTTATTGCCTGGTATCATTTACAGGCGAACGGCAACATTTAAAGATCATTTTACCATGAATTTTGAGGAGGAAAGTTTTTCTTTGGGAAATGAAAGAGGCAGTAGGTCCTGGCCATGGAATTCTTTGAGTACTTTTCTTGAAAGTCCTCATTTTTTTCATTTATATTTTGACAGCAGATCATTTTTCCTTGTTCCAAAAAGCGGATGCAAAAACTGGGAACAGGTAGTTGAATTGAGACAATTATTAAAAGTGAAAGTATTGAAGAAATAAAAAATAGTTTATAACTCTTTTTCCATTACAACATGTGGGATAGTAATTTCAATGAATTCATCACTTTTTACTTTATATCCCATTTTTTCAAAGAATCCGACTACGACTTTTCTTGCATGCATGCTCATTATTTTGTAGCCATGATCCCGGGCAATATTTTCAGCAAATAATGTAAGTGCCTGGCCAATACCTTTACCCTGTAAGTCATTTAGCACAGCCATTTGCCGCAACCTGACGGTAGAAGGATTTTCTTGCACCAGCATACAACATCCTAACATTTGTTCATCGTCAAAAGCACCTATCATAATATTGTTTCTGTCTTTTTCTAATTCCCCTTCGGCAAATGAAATACTGAGAGGTTTGCGTAAAATTTCTTCACGCATTTTTACCATTTGGTAGTACTCAACAGTTCCATAATCAATAATCTTCAGAGCCATTGAATAAGTTTATTACATTCCAAACCAGGTTTTCAATTTACGACTTCATATTAAGACTGCCAATCGTTTGGAAATAAATTTTACAATTCATATGTATTCTTATTCATTAGTTTTCAATGTGTTTTGTTAAGCAAGAAAAAATGGCTTTAAATGCGGTGATTAATTCAAATATTCTATTTTTGCAGCCATATTTAACTAAACCATCTCATCATGTCAGACATCGCATCAAGAGTTAAGAAGATCATAGTAGACAAATTAGGAGTAGATGAAGCAGAAGTAACAAACGAAGCTTCTTTCACTAATGATTTAGGTGCCGACTCATTGGACACCGTAGAATTGATTATGGAATTCGAAAAAGAATTCAACATCTCCATTCCTGACGAGCAGGCTGAAACCATCACTACAGTTGGTCAGGCCATTGCTTACCTTGAAGAAAATGCAAAATAAAATATCAATTCGCCTTTGGCGAAAAGGAATGGAATAAATAAACCCGCCTTCTGACTGATATACAGAGAAGGCGGTTTTACTTGTACTACATGCCTGCTATCTGTACCTTTAATTAAAATACTGCTGGCTATATGGAATTGAAAAGAGTAGTAGTAACAGGATTGGGAGCAATAACACCCCTTGGCAATAATATTAATGATTATTGGAATGGCCTGATCAATGGAGTATCAGGTGCAGATATGATCACTTTGTTTGACGCTTCTAAATTCAAAACCAGGTTTGCCTGTGAAATAAAAGGATTTGAACCTACCGCTTATCTTGAAAAGAAAGAAGCCAGGAAGCTTGATCGGTTTACCCAAATAGCACTCGTAGCTAGTGACCAGGCAGTATTGGATGCTGCTATTACTAAGGAAAATGTTAATACCGACAGGGTAGGAGTAATTTTTGCCAGTGGCATCGGAGGTCTTATTACATTCCAGGACGAGATCATCAACTTTGCAAAAGGTGACGGCACGCCAAGATTCAATCCATTCTTTATTCCAAGAATGATTCTGGATATTGCAGCAGGACATATTTCTATAAGGCATGGATTCAGAGGCCCCAACTTTGCAGTGGTTAGTGCCTGCGCTTCTTCAACAAATGCAATGATGGAGTCATTTAACCTCATTCGTCTTGGGAAAGCTGATATTATTTTAACCGGAGGAGCAGAAAGTGTGATAAGCCAGGCAGGAGTTGGCGGGTTTAATGCTATGAAGGCATTGAGCGAAAGAAATGATGATGCCAAAACTGCCAGCCGCCCTTATGATAAAGACCGTGATGGATTTGTTATGGGCGAAGGAACCGGTGTTGTTGTATTAGAAGAACTGGAACATGCCAAAGCCCGGGGCGCAAAAATTTATTGTGAAATCGGTGGCTGTGGCGCTACTGCTGATGCTTATCATATTACAGCACCCCACCCTGAAGGCCTTGGTGCAAAGAATGTAATGAATGAAGCACTCAATGATGCTGGAATGTCAGCTGGGGATATTGATTATATTAATACACATGGTACATCCACTCCATTAGGTGATGTATCCGAAGTAAAAGCAATAATGGATGTTTTCGGGGAGCACGCCTTTCAACTTAATATCAGTGCTACAAAATCAATGACAGGGCACTGCCTTGGGGCTGCCGGTGTCATTGAAGCAATAGCCTGTATTAAAAGTGTGGTGCATGATATTGTTCCTCCAACGATAAACCATTTTACAGACGATCCTGAACTGGATCCAAAATTGAATTTTACTTTTCACGAAGCGCAACAGCGAACAGTAAGGGCAGCATTGAGCAATACATTTGGTTTTGGTGGTCATAACGCTTGTGTGATCGTTAAGAAGTATATATAAAAAAATCTTCAATTCAAGCAACTTCTTTTTTTCATTTAGTTTTTGGAATTTACTTATTGATCTTTGAATTTATATCAGACATAGTCATTCATCTTAACCAAAAAATTCGTAGCTTTCTATCCGTGGATTTTTTTAAAAATTTATTTAAAGAAGAGAAAGGAGCCTCTTTTAAGAAGCAGTTGAAGAATGTACTGGGTTTTAGCCCGGGTAATCTTTCACTTTATAAAACTGCCCTTACACATCGTTCCATTCGTGAGAATGCTGATGAAAATAATGAGCGATTGGAATATTTAGGGGATGCTGTTCTTAGCGCCTTAATTGCTGATTACCTTTTCAAACGATACCCCTATAAAGAAGAAGGGTTTTTAACAGAGATGAGAAGTAAAATGGTAAACCGCCAGCAATTGAATGAGATTGCCCTGCGGATGGGGTTTAAAAAAATTACTCTTTTTAATAAAGCAGATGGGTCGTTAAAGGTCAGTCAGATTTTTGGCAATACTCTGGAAGCATTGGTAGGCGCCATTTACCTTGATCGTGGTTATAAAAAGACCAGTAAATGGGTAGCAGAAAGAATCATTCTGCCGCATATGTTTATTGATGATCTTGAGTTGCTGGAAATAAATCATAAGAACAAACTCTACGGTTGGGCTAATAAGAACGGGAAACTGCTTGAGTTTGAAACCATCGAAGAGAAAATAGAAAATGGACGCCGCCTGTTTACGATTGCTGCGGTAGTGGATGGAACAAAGATTGCAGAAGGTAAAGCATTTAATAAAAAAGATGCTTCACAGGTTGCTTCACAAATGGCAGTAGTTATTTTAGGAATTTTAAATGTTGAGTCTGCAATTGAAAGTGAGGGAGAAAAATAAATTCATTAAAATATTGTCAACTATCTGATCTCTTGACAAATTTCTATCAAAATTCCATTTGTTGATTTTGGATGAATAAAACAAACCAGCTTATTATCTGCGCCACGTTTTGGTTCATTATTCAGTAAAATAAATCCATCATTTCTTAACCGGGTCATTTCCTCTGCAATGTTATTTACTTCAAATGCTATGTGATGGATCCCTTCCCCTCTTTTTTCTATAAAACGTGCAATGACTCCATCGGGGTCGGTGCTTTCAAGTAGTTCAATTTTGGTTTTATCTTTTAAAAAAAAGGCGGTGTTGACTTGTTCACTTTCTACAGTTTCCGTTTTGTAACATTTATTTTTCAGCAACTTTTCAAACAATGGCATTGAACTGGTTAAACTCTTTACAGCTATGCCTATATGCTCAACTTTTTGCATGTTTATTTCTTTAAATGATTAAGGGCTTTACGATTTTGGTAAAATTAGCAGTTACACGTCAAAATTACCCTTGCAATAGCCTTGTTTAAATTATTTTTGTATTTGGTTAAAATGATAATTTGAAACTATGCTAAAGCTCCCAATATATCTGGATCATAATGCTACTACTCCTTGTGATCCAAGGGTTGTGGAAACAATGATTCCTTATTTTACAAACAATTTTGGAAATGCAGCAAGCCGTAATCATCCTTTTGGATGGCAGGCAGAAGAAGCTGTTGATAATGCCCGGGTGCAGGTGGCAAAACTGATTGGCGCTGACCCCAAAGAAATAATTTTTACCTCTGGTGCTACCGAAGCAGATAACCTTGCAATCAAAGGAGTTTATGAAATGTATGCCAGTAAAGGCAATCACATTATTACTTGTAATATTGAACACAAAGCAGTACTGGATACCTGTAAGCATATTGAAAAAGAAGGTGGGGAAGTTACTTATCTGAAAGTAAATCCTGATGGCCTTATTGATCTTAAAGAACTGGAAGCAGCAATCAAACCAACGACAATCCTTATTGCCATCATGTATGCAAATAATGAAGTGGGAACAGTGATGCCTATGAAAGAAATCAGTGCCCTTGCAAAAAAGAATGGCATCCTTGTATTTTCAGATGCAACACAGGCAGTTGGTAAAATTCCAGTGGATGTAAATAAAGATGGGATTGATCTGCTGGCCATGACAGCACATAAAATGTATGGTCCAAAAGGTATTGGAGCATTATATGTACGTCGTAAAAATCCGAGAGTAAAAGTAACTGCACAGATGGACGGTGGCGGACATGAAAGAGGAATGCGCAGCGGTACTTTAAATGTTCCGGGCATTGTAGGTTTTGGGAAAGCCTGTGAATTGGCAATGTTGGAAATGGATACTGATGCAAAAAGATTGAGTGCCTTAAGAGATAAGTTGGAAAATGCTCTGATTAATATAGAAGAAGCATATGTAAACGGAAGTAGACGATATCGTTTGCCACATGTTACCAATATCTCTTTCAAACATGTAGAAGGTGAAGGATTACTGATGGGCTTTAATAAAGATATCGCTCTTTCATCCGGCTCAGCCTGTACATCTGCATCGCTGGAACCATCCTATGTTTTAAAAGCATTGGGATTGGGAGATGATCTTGCCCACAGTTCTTTGCGTTTTGGCCTGGGAAGATTTACAACTGAAGAGCAAATTGATTATACAATAGAGGCAGTAACAAAAACAGTAAATAAATTAAGAGAGATGAGCCCTCTCTGGGAAATGTATAAAGAAGGAATTGATTTGAGTACTATTGAATGGGCGCATCATTAATTTTTCATGGCGAGTGAAAGAAAATTAAACTTTGAAATTTTTAAACCTTTAAACTTTTTTTATGGCATACTCAGAAAAAGTGATCGGCCACTATCAAAATCCCAAAAATGTGGGAACACTTGATAAAAGTAAATCCAATGTTGGTACTGGCCTGGTTGGCGCTCCTGAATGCGGCGATGTGATGCGTCTGCAAATAGAAGTGGATGAAACAACCGGCATGATTAAAGATGCCAAATTTAAAACCTTTGGTTGCGGTTCCGCAATTGCTTCTTCTTCATTGGCAACAGAATGGCTTAAAGGAAAAAGTATTGATGAAGCTGCAAAGATTGATAATATGGAAATTGTTGAAGAGCTCCACCTGCCACCTGTAAAAATTCATTGCTCTGTTCTGGCTGAAGACGCTATTAAAGCCGCCATTAATGACTATAGAAAAAAGAATGGAATGCCGGAACTTAAATTTGAAGAAAGTGTTGTGCATTAAAAAAATTTTGATTCATGAGTGTGGGAGCAGAAAACAGCATTTACATTAGTGACAAAGCAAAATCCAAAGTACAGCAATTGATGACTGATGCGGGAATTGGAAATGATCCTTCTTACTTTCTAAGGGTAGGTGTAGTAGGTGGAGGGTGTTCCGGATTGAGTTATAAACTTGATTTTGATACTGAACAGAAACCAATGGACCAGGTGTTTGAAGATAATGGTATTAAAGTGGTAACTGATCTGAAAAGTTTTTTATACCTTGTAAATACAACTCTTGACTTTTCTGATGGCCTCAATGGTAAAGGTTTTTATTTCAGCAATCCCAATGCCAGCCGAACCTGTGGATGCGGTGAAAGTTTTGCGGTTTAAAACCCCTGGCCTCTAAAGGGGAAATAAATATCGAACTCTCTCAATTTTATAGAATCTTCTTCCATGAAGATTTTTTCTTTTAAACCAATCAATTCCCCAAAGATTATTTGAAATATTTGTAAATCTTAAATCTGCAATCTAATCCCGATAACTATCGGGACAAAAATGTATTTTGCGGCTATGTGGTCTGTTTGTAAAAAAGAACTAAGACAATTCTTTAGCAGCCTTACTGGTTATATTGCTATAATCACATTCCTCATGGTTAATGGGTTGGTTCTCTTTGTATTTGAAAATAATATTCTTGATTTTGGATACGCCAGCCTCGACAGATTTTTTCAACTGGCTCCATGGATATTATTACTTCTGATTCCTGCAATAACCATGAGAAGTTTTGCGGATGAATTTAAGGGAGGTACATATGAAATTCTTCAAACAAGACCCCTGAGCCGCTGGCAGATCACTACAGGAAAATATTTTGGTAATCTTATTGTAGTATTAATAGCGTTGGTTCCAACGGTAATTTATTTTTTTACCATTCAAAAACTTTCTGCGGGTGTGGGGATCGATACTGGAGCTACTTTAGGATCTTATATCGGGCTTATTTTTCTTGCAGCTGTTTTTACAGCAATCGGGCTTTGTGCCAGCAGCTTTACCAGCAATGCATTGGTGGCGTTTATAGTCAGTCTTGTTTCCTGTGCATTATTATATTACGGCTTTAATTCAATCAGCCGCCTCCCTGTATTTAAAAACGGGGCTGATTATTATACAGAAATGATTGGTATCGATTTTCATTATCATAGCGTAAGTCGTGGAGTAGTTGATACCAGGGACCTGTTTTATTTTATCAGTGTAATTGTGTTATTCCTGAGTATCACTAACCGAAATCTTTTAAAACGCTGACATCAGAATGAAGGGTATTATAAATACAATATGGAATTCGAAATGGTGGCTGTTATTTCTTTTAATTGTAATTGCAGGTATTAACTTTCTTGCTTCTTCATTTCATTACCGGTTTGATTTAACAAAAGAAAAAAGATATACACTCAGTACTGCAACAAAACAATTATTAAAAAATTTACATCAGCCTGTGAGTATTGAAGTATTTCTGAAAGGTGATTTTCCTGCGGGGTTTAAAAAACTGGCAAATAGTGTGGATGAGTTTCTACAGGAATGCAAAGAAATTAGCGGGAAAAAGCTCATCGTTAAATTTTCTGATCCTTTAAAAAATCTTGACGATTCAGCAACGGCACGGTATCTTGATTCAATTGATTATTATTTTAATATCCAGGCATATACTTTACAGGCCCCGGGAAAAGTAGGAGATGAATTAAGTATTAAGAGAATTCTTCCGGGTGCAATAATAAATTATAAAGATACTTCTATCGGGGTTAATTTTTTAAAGGGCACCAAAAGTTACGGTACAGAACCAGAACAGTTGGCTGCATTATATAATGATGTGGAGGCTACATTGGAATATAAGTTTGCCAGTGCCATTCAAAAAATAACATTGGATAAAAAACCACTGGTGGGTTATGCACTCGGACATGGCGAAGCATGGGGCTATAATGCAAATGATGCAGTTAAAACTCTTATTAAAGATTACAGGTTTGATACAGTGAATATTAAAACGGAACCTTACATCCCCTCAGCATTTAATGTTCTTGTAATTTTAAAACCTACTTTACCTTTTTCAGAAAGCGATAAATTGAAACTTGACCAATACCAGATGCGTGGCGGAAAGATTTTCTGGCTTATTGATTATATGTATGACGGCTTTGACAGTTTATATAATAAAGATGGCTTTATTACTTATGACAGAGGATTGAATCTGGAGGACATCCTGTTTCGTTATGGAGTTCGCATGAACCAGGCATTGCTGCAGGATATGCAATGCGATAAACTTCCGCAGGTAAGTGGTCAGGCGGGCCAGACACAGCAACAGCGGTTGGTTGACTGGCCCGTTTTCCCGATTCTTAATGGAACCAATAATCCAATTTCAAAAAACCTGGATGGAGTAAGAACTATGTTCCCGGGAACATTGGACACAGTAAAGGCAGATGGCTTGAAAAAAACAATTCTGCTTGTTTCATCAGCCAATGCAAAAACAATAAAACCTCCTGAAAGAATAAGTTTTGATTTTATGCAGATAGCGCCAGATATAAAATTGTTTAAAGAGTCCAATATTCCTGTCGCCGTACTGTTGGAAGGGAAATTCAAATCTTTATTTGCCAACAGAATTTCAAAATCAGTGATGGATACACTGGTAGCTTATAATGTTCCTTTCAGGAATGAAAGTGATGATAATGGAAAAATGATTGTTGTGTCTGATGGGGATATTGCAATCAACCAGGTGAGCCAGTATGATGGCCCGCTGCCAATGGGTGTAAACTTATTCACCCGTGTGCCTTATGCCAATCATGATTTTTATGTTAATTGTATTGAATACCTGGTAAACTCATCAGGAATTTTAGAAACAAGAGCAAAAGACTATACTCTTCGCTTATTAGATCCTAAAAAAATAAAAACGGAAAAAATATTTTGGCAATCAGTAAATACAGCCCTGCCTGTTATTTTGGTGATTTTGTTGGGATTCATATTCCAACAGATGCGGAAAAGAAAATATGCTGCATAGTTAAGGCACTTCCTGCATGTACTTTCAATTATCTTTATCCTTCTTTAACAATTACTGATGACTCCCGACCAGATCACTATTTTAGTTTTTGGCATTGTGTTAATCCTGGCAATCATTTTTGATCTTGGCCTGCTGAGTAAAAAATCTTCCACTATCAGTATCAAAAAAGCATTATGGCAAACTCTTTTCTGGGTTACACTGGCGGTTTTGTTTTTCGGATTTGTATGGTATGAAAAAGGCAAAATAATAGCAATTGAATACATAAGTGCTTACCTGATGGAATGGAGCCTCAGTATTGATAATATTTTTGTTTTTATTCTCATCTTTACTTTTTTCGGTATAAAAGAGAAACACTTTGCCCGGGTATTACTTATCGGAATTTTAATGGCCATTATCTTCCGGGTCATCTTTATTTCGGTTGGTGTAGTGCTGGTTGAAAAATTTGAATGGCTGCTTTATATATTTGGAGCATTCCTTGTTTTTACCGGCATAAGAATTTTTACAGTCAGGCAGGAAGATGATTTTGACCCTGTAAAGAATCCTGTATATAAACTTCTTTCCAGGAATGTAAATCTTGCCGGGGATGATGATAGCGGAAAATTTATTATCAACCGGGATGGTAAAAGATTTTATACTGGAGTATTTGTTGTTATTATTTTATTGGCAACAACTGATATAGTATTTGCACTGGATAGTATTCCTGCCGTATTTGCCATTACACAGGATAGGTTGGTAATTTATACCAGCAATATTTTTGCCGTATTAGGACTCCGGTCTTTATTTTTTTTATTAAGAGGAGCTGTTGCCCGGTTTGCTTACTTACAGCAGGGCATAGCCATTGTGTTGGTATTTATCGGACTTAAAATGCTGGTGGAAATTATTCAGATCAGAATTCCTGCTTTCGTATCCCTTTTGGTTATTATTATTTGCCTGGTAGGGTCTATTGCGTATTCTTTGCAGGAAAATAAAAGAATTAATAATGAATAATTTTATACAGCCATGTACCTGGTAGAAAAGATTTGTGATATCATTAATGGGAGTTTTCTTCAGCAAAAAGTTAATGCACACATTGAACATCTTCTTTTTGATAGCCGTAAAATATATTTTCCTTCCACTTCTTTATTTTTTGCCTTAAAAGGTTCTCGTAGAAATGGGCATAGCTTTATTGCAGATTTATACAATAAAGGAGTTAAAAATATTGTAGTCAGCGAATCAATTGAAATTACACTTTACCCTGGCGCTAATATTATAAAGGTCAGAGATACTCAGGAAGCTCTTCAGTCTTTGGCCATTTTTCATCGTAGTCAATTTAATATTCCTGTAATTGGTATAACCGGAAGCAATGGGAAAACTATTGTAAAAGAATGGCTGCATCAATTACTTCACGAAGACTACAATATTATTCGCAGTCCAAAAAGCTTTAATTCTCAGATTGGTGTTCCGCTCAGTGTTTGGGAAATGAACAGGCATCATACCCTTGCAATTTTCGAAGCAGGCATTTCGCATTCTGGTGAAATGGAAAAATTACAAAAGATCATTCAACCGACTATTGGCATTTTAACCAATATTGGAGAAGCACATAGCGAAGGTTTTAAAAGCGCAGACAGGAAAGCAGAAGAAAAGATCGGTCTATTCGAAGGAGCAGGTTTGGTTGTGTATGGTACTGATGAATGGCTTGCAGATAAGGCTATTGTATTAAGAAGAGAAACCGGTTATCATAAAACCGGTAAATATCCTTTCCGCATATTTTCATGGGGTAGAATGAGAAAGTCAAATTTGCAGATAGAGGAGATTATCAAAAACAACCTGGAGACCCGGATCATAGCTTTTTATAAAAGTTCAGAAATACAAATTGTTATTCCTTTTACGGATGATGCATCTATTCAAAATGCAATTACCTGCTGGTGCATTTTGCTGCATTTTGAAATAAAAAATGAGTTGATTGCAAAAAAGATGAAGCTGTTGCAGCCCGTGAATATGAGACTGGAACTGAAAAAAGGAATTAATCATTGTACCATAATAAATGATAGCTACAGTGTGGATCTTAGTTCATTGAATATTGCCTTAAATTTTCTTAAGCAACAGGGTGGAATTAACACAAAGACTGCAATTCTTTCAGATTTTTTTCAAACTGGTTTAAGAAATGAAGAATTATACAGGCAAATCGCTGCTGAACTGGTTGAGCATAAAATTGATCGGATTATCGGAATAGGATTGAATATTTCATCACATTTAAGATTCGAATCTTTTACAACTGATTTTTCCATAAAAAGTGAATTTTATCCATCAACGGAAGATTTTATATCCAGGTTTCGATACTCCGATTTCAGAGAGGAAGCAATCCTTATAAAAGGAGCCAGAATTTTCCATTTTGAACAGATCACTCAACTACTTGAACAAAAAGTTCATCAAACTGAATTACAGATCAACCTGAATGCTGTGGTACATAATCTGACCCAATATCAGAAGTTGCTTTTGCCTTCCACAAAACTAATGGTAATGGTAAAGGCATTTTCGTATGGGAGTGGTGGAGCAGAGATTGCTAATATATTACAATTTCATAAAGTAGAATACCTGGGTGTAGCATATGCAGATGAGGGTGTTGAACTCAGGAAAGCCGGCATTACCCTGCCGGTGATGGTGATAAATGCAGAAGAAGTTGCTTGTGATGTATTGGTGAATTATCAACTTGAACCGGTTATATTTTCTTTTGGCATGCTCACTGCCATGGATGCTTTTTTGAAACAAGAGGGTATTAAAAATTATCCCGTTCATATTGAAATAGAAACGGGAATGAACCGGCTGGGTTTTGTTGCGGAAGAAATTAGTAAACTTTGTTTGGCATTAAAAGCCACAGCATCCTTTAAAGTTCAAAGTGTCTTTTCGCATCTCGTGGCAAGTGAAGAATCCGGGCAGGATCATTTTACTGAAATGCAATATAAATTGTTTAATAAAATAAGTAATAATATTGAAAAGAAATTGGGATATCATTTTCTCCGGCATATAGCAAATTCTGCTGCTATCGTTCGTCATCCTCATTTGCAAATGGATATGGTACGATTAGGAATCGGTCTGTATGGAATTGATACTTCTGACTCCGGGAAATTAGATCTTCAGCCTGTGGCTACGTTGAAATCAACTATTGCCCAAATAAAACATTTAAAAAAAGGAGAAACGGTAAGTTATAACAGGAAGGGGCTTGTAGAAAAAGATTCTGTAGTTGCTACTGTGAGAATTGGTTATGCAGATGGCTATAACAGAAGATTAGGAAACGGGGTGGGAAAAATGTTAGTGAATAATCAGCTGGCACCTGTTATTGGAACTGTTTGCATGGATATGACGATGATTGATATAACGGATATTCACGGAATAAAAGAAGGCGATGATGTGATCATTTTTGGAAAAGGTATTTCAGTAAAAGACCTTGCGGAATGGGCGCAAACTATTCCTTATGAAATAATGACCGGCATTTCTCAAAGAGTAAAACGAGTTTATTATGAAGAGTAAATTACTTTAACAGCTCTTAATGCCAGACTCCACATCTGAAACTCTTATATTTGTTCCTTAAATTATTTCGGGTGAAACTCAGGAAAGTTGTTCTCTTAATTGCATTAATAATTATTGTTGATCAGGTATTAAAGATCTGGATCAAGACAAATTATTCTACCGGCAGAGTAGCTGAAATATTTCCCTGGTTTCATTTACATTTTATTGAAAATCCCGGAATGGCCTGGGGATGGAAATTTGGAAACGAAACCGGAAAAGTGGTATTAACATTATTCCGGATGGCAGCCGTTGTTTTTGGAACATGGTATCTTGGGAAAATTGTAAGACAACATTATCATAAAGGGTTTATCATTTGTGCTGCTTTAATTTATGCAGGTGCATTGGGTAATTTAATAGACAGTATGTTTTATGGTATGGTCTTCGATAAAGGACTGCACTTTGATCCTGTAACCAAAGATTATTTTCCTTACTCCGGAATAGCAGCATTTTCTTCTCATGGTTATTCATCCTTTTTACACGGAAGTGTGGTTGATATGCTTTACTTCCCCATTTTTGAAACAACATTTCCCTCCTGGATTCCTTTTTGGGGTGGGCAACAATTTGAATTTTTCAGCCCCATCTTTAATGTGGCAGATGCGTCTATATCAATCGGTGTAATAACACTACTCCTGTTTCAAAAGAGATTTTTCAGACGCAGACAAAACATAGAAAGCTTCAACACTATAGAGACCAGCGCTGAAGTGAACGATACGATGCAGGTATTGTGAGTTAATTACTTAAGGCTCTTCTTTCCCGGTATAAGAAAAAGTGTTATTTTCATAGTTCCAAAATATACCTAATGAAGACAATATTCAGATTTGCTGCGCTACTTACAATTCTTTCGGTGTTTTTTTTCTCCTGTCAAAAAGAAGTAAGTTTTGAAATTGGAGATTCAAGTCTCTCAGTTGGATCATTACAGGTAACTGGTACAGCTGGTTGCCAGGGTGTGGTAGTTTCAGGTTTCTATAAAAAAGATACTGCTTTAAATGCTTCTAATTATACTGACATAAATGTTCAGGTGGATTCTGCCGGTTTCTATCTTGTAACAACAGATACAGTTAACGGGTATTATTTCAGAGCTACAGGAAATTTCACATCAACAGGAGTAATTTCTGTAAGATTGGTTGGCAATGGCAAACCATTGACATCCGGAATAAATATTTTTACTGTAAGATATAATGGAACAATCTGTGAGTTTTCTGTAACAGTTGCAGGTACAAACTCTCCCGATTACTATCCCAGAACAACGTATAGTAACTGGAGTTACCAGTTTGATGGCGTATCTACAGATTCATTGCTTATTAAAGTGATACCCCAAACCCTTGCTGCAGCAGGAAAAACATATAATATTTTCGTATGGACCGATGGCTCATTTGCCGGGTTCGATTCATCAGGATATTACCGAAAATCAGGAAATGATTATTTTGAATGGATTGATATGGGCAGCTATATCGGTTTTGATAATCCACTTTGGGTAGAATATAATTTTCTGAAAGATAATTTAAGTGCGGGAAGCACCTGGTTCACTCCGGGTTTTTCAGGAACTGTAACGCCCATGGGAATGCCACCTGTTTCTGTAACAGCCAGATTTTTTTATACAATTATCCAGCAAAATGTTTCTGTAATGGTAAATAATGTGAACTATGCAAATACCATTATTGTAAAACAGGAATTACAACAATTAGTTTCAGGAAATTGGGTTACCAGTACTGCAGCAGGTTATTTGCAGAATTATTATGCCAGAGATATTGGTCTGATAAAACAGGATTATTATAATAATACCGGAGCCCTTAGCGCCCAAATGGATGTAAGAAGATTAGTTGTCTATTAAAAGTGGGTTACAATATTTAAAATAAAAAAAGCCCCCGATTGAATCGGGGGACTTTTTGTTTATTGGCTCAGGGTTTTATTCATAACTGGCAAACCATTCACTTTCTCTTTCTTCAATATTATCAGGTTGATTGATTTTTGCTGCACTATTATTAATTAAAGGCTTTGTATTTTTTTCCATGTATGGATTTATCATTGGAAACACTTTTGAGTTTCTTGAAAAATTAATATAGCCATCGGTGTCTCTGGAAATACGCAGGTAAGTTTTCTTTTCTGGTTCCGGCAGGTTCAAGGCTTTTAATGGATAAGCTGAAAAATAAAAATTGGGTTGGTGTACATTTTTCATAGTAACAGGATTTAAGGACGGTAGTTTCATTGTATTATTGGAAACGTTAAATTATATACTTTATGGTGCAGCACATAGGTAATTTTAAAAACAAAAGGCATGGAATTTTACCATGCCTTTTAAAGTAGTTTTACGATTTAATATTTTAATCGATTTTTCCAACCATATTTTCCGGCTTCACCCATTCATCAAACTGTTCCGGAGTTACATAACCTAATTTCACTGCCATTTCTTTTAAGGTTGTTCCTTCCTTATGTGCTTTCTGTGCAATTTCAGCAGCTTTATAGTAACCAATCTTTGTATTGAGTGCTGTTACCAGCATCAAAGAATTATCAACATGGTTTTTAATATTAGCTTCAATCGGTTCAATGCCCACCGCACATTTATCGTTAAATGAAACAGAGCCATCACCAATCAGTCTTGCACTATGCAGAAAATTATAGATCATCACCGGCTTGAAAACATTCAATTCAAAATGACCCGTAGCTCCGCCAATATTTATGGCCACATCATTTCCCATTACCTGTGCAGCAATCATTGTTAAGGCTTCGCATTGAGTCGGGTTTACTTTTCCCGGCATAATGGAAGAGCCAGGTTCGTTATCCGGGATATGAATTTCACCAATACCACTTCTCGGACCAGAAGATAACATTCGTATATCATTGGCAATTTTCATTAAACTAACTGCAACGGTTTTCAATGCACCATGTGATTCAACAATGGCATCATGTGCTGCTAATGCTTCAAATTTATTTTCTGCAGTAATAAATGGTAAGCCAGTAAGTTTTGCAATATGCTTTGCTACATTTTCGCTGTAGTTAGGTGGTGTATTTATTCCGGTACCAACAGCTGTACCACCAAGTGCCAATTCACTTAAATGTGCAAGAGTGTTTTTAATTGCTTTTAATCCATGGTCAAGTTGTGAGACATAGCCACTAAACTCTTGTCCAACAGTTAAAGGAGTTGCATCCATAAAGTGAGTGCGGCCAATCTTTACCACCTTCATGAATTGTTTACTCTTTTCTGCTAATGTATTTCTCAGTTTTTCAATTCCAGGGATGGTTGTTTCAATTAAAATTTTATAAGCAGCAATATGCATCGCTGTAGGAAATGTATCATTGGAAGATTGAGATTTATTTACATCATCATTGGGATGTAAATTTTTTTCTTTGTCCTTTAGCTGACCGCCATTCATTACATGTCCGCGGTAAGCTACCACTTCATTAACATTCATATTGCTTTGCGTACCGCTGCCTGTTTGCCATACTACCAACGGAAAATAATCATCGAGTTTTCCCGCCAGTATTTCATCACAAACCTTTCCAATCAAATCAGATTTTTCTTTGGATAAAACTCCAGCTTCCAGGTTTGTGATAGCAGCGGCTTTTTTTAAATAAGCAAATGCAAGGATAACTTCTTTTGGCATCCGGTTAATATCCTGAGCGATTTTGAAGTTATCAATGCTTCGTTGCGTCTGTGCTCCATAATAAGCGTTTGCGGGAACTTTTACTTCCCCCATTGTGTCTTTCTCGATCCTGTAGTCCATAAAGTTTGGTTGAATTACAAAAAATGGCAGGACAAAGGTACATTCAAAGAGGCAAATGAGTGTGTCATTTTTAGATTGGATGATGCCAATGTTTTATTTTTAGAGTAAAATTATTTAAAAAGTAAAAGAGATGAAAAAAATAATTGGTTTTGCCGGATTGTTTTGCTCAATTAATTTATCTGCACAGTTATATCAACCTAACTGGGAGTCGTTGGATAAAAGACCTACACCACAATGGTTTAAAGATTCCAAATTCGGGATATTTATTCATTGGGGAGTTTATTCCGTACCAGGATGGAGTACAAAAGGAAATTATGCTGAGTGGTATCAACAGGGATTGCAAACAACCGACAGTGCAAGAATGAAATTTCATAAAGAAAAATTTGGCAACCGTACATATTATGATTTATCCAATGATTTCAAAGCAGAACTTTTTAATCCGGATGATTGGGCAAAGCTGTTTGAAAAATCGGGGGCAAAATATATTGTACTTACTTCCAAGCATCATGACGGGTTTGCTCTCTGGCCCAGTAAGGAAGCCAATAAAACCTGGGGCTTCAACTGGAATGCAGTGGATGCCGGCCCCAAAAGAGATTTGCTTGGCGATCTGTTCAAGGCAGTAAGAAAAACTTCTGTTCATGCTGGCATGTATTATTCATTATACGAATGGTTTAATCCTTTATGGAAAAGCGATAAAAATAAATATGCTGCTGAACATGTATGGCCGCAGATGAAAGATCTTATTAATACTTATCAGCCCGATGTTTTCTGGACGGATGGTGATTGGGATGCGCCGCCTGAAACATGGAAGAGCCAGGAATTTCTTACCTGGTTGTATAATGAAAGCCCGGTGAAAGATAAAATTGTGGTAAACGACCGGTGGGGTAGCGGAGTTCATTTTAATCATGGAGGTATTTACACACCGGAATACCAGCCCGATCTTGATTTTGAAAACCATGATTGGGAAGAAAGCCGCGGTATGGGTTACAGCTATGGCTACAACCGGGAAGAAGATGCATGGGATTATAATTCTGCTCAATCATTAGTGATTGCTTTAATAGATAAAGTAAGCCGTGGTGGAAATTTTTTACTGGATATCGGCCCGGATGAGCATGGAAAAATTCCACCCATCATGCAGGAAAGATTATTACAGATGGGTGATTGGCTGAATATAAACAGAGAAGCTATTTACAACACAAGAAGATGGAAAACGCCATCGCAGTGGAGTGAAGGAAGAAGAGACTATAAAGGCAATAATGAACATATAGAAAGTGATTGGAAGACCGGCGGAGATATCATGTTAAAACTAACAGTAGATCCTGATCCCGGCTATGCAGTAAAAGAAATATTTTATACTTACAATCCGGCATCAAATAATCTCTATGCCATTTTTCCAAAATATCCTGAGAATAAAAAATTACTGATAAAAAATATTAACCTGCCTATTGGGGCAAAAATCAGTTTTCTTTCCACCAAAGAAAATTTGCAATGGAGACAATCAGGTTCAAATGTAGAAATAAGTTTAACGGAGTATAATCCTGATAAAATAAAAGCTCCGTATGCTTATGTTATTAAAATTGATGGATATGGCTTATTTGAAAAGAAACCAATTATTAAAACTGAATATATTAACAACGGACTTACCCCGCTTATTTCATTGGTTTCAGATGCTGCGTCAATTATTCGCTATACAACTGATGGAAGTGAACCAACTATAAACAGCAATTTATATTCAAAATCTTTTACCATTAACAAATCCTGTGTTGTTAAAGCAAAGGCATATCTCGCAGGCAGTCTTCCAAGCGAAGTAACCGAACAAAAAACAATAAAATATGAATGGATGAAAGCTGCAGTTGTTTCAAATGTAAAACCGGGTATTGAATTCAAATATTTTGAACCAACAGAGAAAATAGATTTAAGCGCAATAAATAGTTCTCCAACTACTTCAGGAGTTGCAGATATTATTTCCAATAAATATAAAAAGCGGACTGATAAGTTTGCATTTGAGTTTACCGGGGATATAAAAATTGATAAAGACGGCATCTACACTTTCTTCACAGATTCAGATGATGGCAGCATGCTGTATATCGATGATGAGGAAGTGGTAAACAATGATGGTGACCATGGGAATGTAGAAAAAAGCGATAAAGCTGCCTTGAAAAAAGGTTTTCATAAAATAAAAGTTCTTTACTTTGATAGCGGGGGCGGTAATTCACTGAAAGTTTCCATGCAGGCAGAGGGAGAAATAAAGATGGAAATACCTTCGAAATTGTTATTTCA
>JAHEZE010000042.1 GCA_023251235.1 Sphingobacteriales bacterium
AATCCCGCCGCAGCAGGACTCATAACTCTAAACTCTAAACTCTAAACTCTAAACTATTTCCCCCTACTCTCCTCCAAAGCAGTCCTTTCGGACCACTCTTTCCTTCCCAATCCAGCAATCACATGTCTTTCGCTGTGGTAAGAAGAACGAACCAGCGGGCCACTTTCAACGTAATCCAATCCGAGTTGGTAACCGATTTTATGGTATTCAGCAAATTCATCAGGATGCACAAAACGATGAACGGGTAAATGTTTTTTTGTTGGTTGCAGGTATTGGCCAATGGTTATAACATCACATCCATTATCTCTGAGGTCAGTCATGGTTTGTATCACTTCTTCTCTTGCTTCGCCAAGGCCCAGCATGATGCCGCTCTTGGTTCGCATACCGCCCTGCTTTAAAATCTTTATCACTTCCATGCTGCGCCAGTACTTTGCCTGTATGCGAACCTGCTTTGTTAATCTTTCAGTTGTCTCAATATTATGACTCACCACTTCCGGAGCAGCATCCATGATGCGCTGTATATTTTCTTTTTCTCCTTTGAAATCGGGGATGAGGGTTTCAAGTGTTGTCTCAGGATTAAGTGCTTTAACAGCTTTGATGGTATTGTACCAGATAATGGAGCCACCATCTTTTATTTCATCTCTGTCAACTGAAGTGATGACGGCATGTTTCACTTTCATCAGATGAATCGCTTCTGCAACACGTTGTGGTTCGTCCCAATCCAATGGCTCAGGTCGGCCGGTAGCAACAGCACAAAAACCACAACTACGGGTACAAACATTTCCAAGTATCATAAAAGTGGCTGTGCCTGCTCCCCAGCATTCACCCATGTTGGGACAATTGCCGCTTTCACAAATAGTGTGCAGCTTATGTGTATCTACAAGATTGCGAACATGCTTGTACTCTTCACCAATCGGAAGCTTGACCCGTAACCAGGAAGGTCTTTTAGGTTTTGGATCCGATATGATTGGAAGTTCTGTCATTTAGTTGCTGAATAGAATTATTGAACGTACAAGTGAGTGACACAACAAAAGCCGAATAGGATTTACAAAGCTGATAACACACTTATCCTGCAAAAATAAAACTATTACTTCCTGTGGCCAAACATGACGGCAATATGCCCCTGGTAGTAGAATTGTTTTTCTTTCTGGAAAAGCATAATGGGAATTTTGGAAGAATAAAATTCGGCGCTGACGCCTACTTCAATTCCAGACACTACTTCATTGAAGCGGCCGAAATCAAAGCGTAGAGCAGTTTTTGCAAAGGCGCCGGGTTTCATTTTTATTTCATTCCATCCTTTGCCCAATCCGCCACCGCCCATGATATAACCGTATAGAAATAAAGCACTATCCTGCGGAGTGTATTTAATTGTTTTGCTCTGCCCATTGTCATCTATTTCAATATAGTATGGACGAAGAAGACCTAATGATAACCCGCCAGTGTATAAAGCGCTGACAGCAATCCCGTTTTTATTACCTTTTTGTCCGAGTATGTGTTGCTGGCCTAAACCCAATTGAAACTGGTAAAAATTATTGATCTTTCCATAGATATAAGGGTTATTAAAAGAAAAACCCCCATATCCATTGGGCAGTTTATCTTCTTTTGGATGTTTTATTTCAGTGAAGTCAAAACGAAAGATGCTGGTCTTAAGCTGGGTTTTCATTTTCCCTTTTTCATAAAATATACCATATCCATTGGTTCGTAGCTGTAAGCCAAATATGCTTTGTTTGGAATAAATCAATACACCTTCCTCATCTTTCCGGATAAGATCATTGATCTTTTTCTTTTTTTCCTCTCTCCGCATTTCCTGGCTGCTTTTTTTATCTGATTTATTCTGTTCAAAGGAAGGCAAACTGATTGCAACTATTCCGGTAATAATGATTAGTTTCTTCACGGGGATGATGTTTGGGTTTTGTTACAACGTAAATTTAGGGCAAAAATAGATAATGACCTCTACAGTAATTTATAACGGGGAGTTAAGAACAACCTGCACTCACCTGCGCAGCGGCAGCAGTTTTGAAACCGATGCTCCTGTTGATAATAACGGAAAAGGTGAACGGTTTTCACCCACCGACCTGATGGCTACCAGCCTTGCAACCTGCATGATCACTGTAATGGGAATAAAAGCAAGGGCAATGGACTTTGACCTTAACGGTGTGAAAATTGAAGTTTTAAAAATCATGAAAGCTGATCCACGAAGAGTGAGTGGCATTGAACTTACTTTTCATATTCCTGAAAACCTCAAGGATATAGATGAAAAAACAAAAACTATTTTAAAGAATACAGGAATTAACTGCCCAGTATGGAAGAGTATTCACCCGGATATTGAAGTGAAACTGGATTGGGGAGCCTGGAGTTAACCAGTTTTAAGTTATAGTTAAAGAATTCATCGCCTGTAAAAATAAAAATTTAAGACTTTTTACTTAGAAATTTTATATACATGATTTCGTGAAATTTTCCTAAGTAATAAAACATCCTGTTTACTTTGTCAGGAATGAAATACGGGGCTATTTTTATGCAAAGTTCAAACCTGATGAAAATGAAAATTATTTATTACCTGTTATTGATCATATTGTTTGCATCTTGTGCAAGAGCGTTGACGCCTATTGAAGCTGCAACCAGCCATCACACTAAATGTCATCCCATGAGATGATAAGATCAGAATTTCAGAATTGCATTCCCCACCGCACAATCAAGACATCGCTTCTGTTTACAATACTCATTTTTTAATTCAATCAAAGCCTGTGAATCACGGGCATTGATATTTTCAATGCCGAGTTTCTCAAATCCTTTTGTGATTGAATTGTTTTCTGCTTTTACTTCTTCCAGCCATATTAAGGCTTTGTTCTTATATTGCTGTTCATCATGATAATGCCCAAAGGTAAAAAGTACCGGCGCTATGCTATTAATAATAATATTATTAATCATGGTAGTTCCGGGATTCTTTTTTTTAAAAGGGGAAGGCTTGTCAAACGAATAATGATAGTGCCAGTAATCATTTGCTGATACTTCAAACCATTTTTTTATTTTATCAACTGACCCCGCCTCTTTGATTTTTGAAAAAAGATGGGATGATTCATTTATTAACATGGCCAGTTGGGCAAGGCGAACAGTTGGGAAATTACCAGGCCGCATTCTTAAAAAAAACACGGGTTGATGAATCGGCGTTAATCCATATTTAGTTTTCAGGAATTTGTATTCCCGTTGCAGCATCTTAGGATATTCTTCTATAAACTTTCCATTTAAAAGACCAGTCTGGCCAAACAGTAATGCTTCCAGTTGATGAATCTGGTTTTTATGTTTTGCAAGAATTTTTATGGGGATGCTTCTTGCCAATTCTTCAAATGCATCTGCATTTATTTTCATACCAAAATTTCTTGCCAATAACCACCAGAAAGCTTCTTCCCAATGATGATTGTTTTTTGCCAGGTATTCATCAATTATTTTTGATTTGCGGATGAGCCGCTCTGCCAGCAATCTTTCTTTCCAGCTTTGCAGAATGATTGGCCTTACTGTTGAAATGCTTTTCTCGCAGGGAATGAAACCCTGTGAATTCATTAACTCTTCATATTGCTGTAATAATATTTTAGAAACTCTTTCTTTTAATTCTAATACCGGCAGACCGGTTGTTGGCTTATCGTTTTCCCACACAACATGAAGTATAACGTTGTTGTAATTTTTATCGTAATGGTGATTATGTTTTTTCCAGCCGGAAGCTTTCAAATGTAACTCAATGGTTCCGGCCAATGTTGTAGTTTCAATTTTTATTTTCGCATTGCTGAAATCAGGCCCCTGGTCAGTATTAAAATTCCCCGGAAATATAATTTGGATTGTTTCTCCTGTAGTAGTTGTAAGCTGGCCTTTGTTGAAATATTGAAATTGCCAGATGAATTGGAGAAGACGTTCGGTCATGACTGGATCGTTAAATGGTTATTTAAATTACAGAATTCATTATAACCATCCAACAATAAAGCAATTTAGCCATTTAGCTTTCGCAATTCCCTCACAACTCTGCTAACCGGCAAGCCCATGACATTATAAAAGTCTCCGTTTACAGATTTAATACCCACCACTCCTATCCATTCCTGTATTGCATAAGCCCCCGCTTTATCGTAAGGTTTGTATTTGTCTACGTAATATTCTATCTGTTCAAGAGTAAGTTTATGAAATTCCACTTCGGTGGTATCTGCAAAAGCAATTTCCATTTCATTTTTCCTGATAACAACACCGGTAATTACAAGATGTTTTTCTCCTGATAGAGCAATTAAAATACTGATGGCTTCTTCCCTGTGTACGGGCTTCCCGATTATGTGATCATTTAATACAACAATGGTGTCGGCTGCAACAATAATTTGTCCCATTGAAATTTCTTTTTCCACTGCTGTTGCTTTTTTTCCTGCAATATGAATCGCTATTTCCTCTGACGTTAAGCCAGGAGGATAATTTTCGTCCGTGTCTTTTACAATTACTTCAAAAGGAATTTCAGCCCACTCAAGTAATTGTTTACGTCTTGGCGACCGGGAGGCAAGTATGATATTATTCATAAATAGAAATAAAAAAAGATCATGGATAATATACCGGAAAGCATTACTAATTTGGTAAGAGTACTGAGGCTGTGGTAATTTTTTTGGGTAGTAGCTTTAAACAGCCGATAAAAAATTAAGCAAAGTGGCAGAATAATCAGCAAAAAACTGTAGACTACCGGCCACCACCAGTGAAAAGGTATTACATAAACCTGCAAGATGGATACAACAACTATTAAAACAATCAGCCAGACAGAGATAAATATTCTGGTTGCATTTACTCCCCACAAAATGGGCATAGTCTTACATCCATACTTTTCATCACCCTCCAGGTCTTCAATATCTTTAATAGCTTCCCGTATAAGTGAACTGATAAAAGCAAAACCGGCATAAATAAATCCCAGCCGGATAATTTTATTGGAAGCTAATAAAAAATCCGGATCAGTAAGGTTGTAAAATTTCATTTCCGATAAACATAAAACTAAAATAACCCAGGCTGAAAGTAATGAGATAAGCACATTGCCGGATAGTAATTTTTTCTTTAAAGAAATAGAATAACCAAATAAAAGAAAAACACATATAAAATTGCTGATAACAATATACCAGAGGCCGGTTTTCCAGGAAATGTATCCACTCAGAATAATTCCTGATCCGCTTAATATAAAATGCCAGGCCATGGCCCACCGCCTTGACACTATTTTATCAACCACATTACCCTGTGGTTTATTGATGTTATCGATGTTGATGTCAAAATAATCATTAATGATATAGCCTGCCGCCGCAATAAGAACAGAGGCAACAATGAGTAAAATAAATAGATTGATGTTGATAACAGGTTGCAGGTGGGCAGAATCAAGAACAGGTAGAATGATGCAGGTATAAAAAAGGAACTGAGTAAGTACAATAAAAAGCAGGTTAGGCAATCGGATCATTCTTAAAAAAGCCAACACCAGTTTCATTGATAAAATTTTCAGGAAAGATAAATAGAAGAGATGATAGTTTAGGAGTATCTAATTCAAGATCCGAAGATTTTCGGGTCATCATTCGCCATTCATTTCGATGTTATACCGGTTTCATACTTCCAGTGGCCATTAAGTTTCAGCACTTTTTCAATTACCTCTCTTACACATCCCCTGCCACCATTAATAGGCGAAATATATTTTACGATAGTCTTTACTTCGTTTACCGCATCTGCCGGGCAACAGGATAGACCTGTTTTTTCCAATAAGGGCAGATCAGGCAGATCATCGCCCATATAAAGTACTTCTTCCCACTTTAGATTATTTTTTTTAAGCCAGTAAGAAAGAAATGCCAATTTATCTCCGATGGAAAGATGAATATCATTTAACCCCAGGCCCTCGAGCCTGCTTTTTGCTTCATCAGAAGATCCGCCGGAAATGATAAGAACATGATACCCGTTTTTAATTGCCATTTGAAGGCCAAACCCGTCCTTAACATGCATCTGCCTCGCCTGCAAGCCATCACGTAATACCATAACAGTGCCATCGGTCAATACACCATCAATATCAAATACGAAAGTGGTAATTTTTTTAAAGTGTTCAAGAACATTCATAAACCTCAACCCCTAAAGGGAGTTTAGAAATTTTCTGATTAATTAATGAGGCTTCAAATATAGTGAAAGCTTGTTAAGCCCCTTTAGGTGATGGGGGTTGATTATCCCTCCACTCATATACCCAGGCACTTTGGATCATTTCTAAATGTCCTTCATTACTTTCATCTCTTTTACCGGAAAAATTGGGTATTTGTAATATCCATTCCAGCAGATCAGTAAACCTGATGCGGTAAATTTTGCCTTCATTAAAATCATTGCCAAAACGTTCATATAATTTCTGGGCAATGTCTTCATGATCGTTCCAGTGTATCGGTGGTTCAAAATGCCTGATTTCTGTATTCATTTTTTTTGTTTCATGTTATTTATCTTAGTCCAATGCTGATAGATCAAAGCTCACAGCTTTCTTCTTTATTCTCCTAAAAATTGTGTTTGATCCGGTAAGGTTACAACTACCTCTCCACTTCCATCTAAAAGTAATGATTGACAGCCAAGTCTTGAATTCAGTTTTGGATTTACTGCACGGTCAATAAAATCCTCTTCTTTTTCACTTATTTCATCAATAAACTCCATCCCTTTATCAATATATAAATGACAGGTAGTGCAAGCGCAAACTCCGCCGCAATTATGATGGAGATCAATATCATTTTTCAGTGCAAGTTCCAGGAGAGTTTGACCGGGTTCAACATTTTCAAAAGTTACAGGCTCCATTCCCTTCTGCTCAAAATTTATTTTTATTGTATACATTTCGTCGTTTCATTTAAGACCCGCTAACATTTTTCCCTGAACATTAGGACAAAGGCGGAGCAAAAGTAGCGGTAAATCAAAAAAAGCATTTACTTGTTCGGGAAAAGATGGTTTCAGAATTTTAAGAATTCTATAAGTTCAAACATTTCAAGGGTTACATTTCTAAATGAACTTTTGAATTGTTACTCATTTATACTCTTAATACTGGCGGTCATAAATTCATAAACTTTTTTAAGATGTGGATGTGATTTTAGTAAGTCAAGATGCTTCTGAATAGTTTCTTCATCATTTCTCACAGCCGGGCCGGTTTGAACGATTTGAGGAGAAATATATTTTATTCTTGTTGCAGTTTCTTCGATGAGCGGTAATAATTCCTTAAAGTCAATTCCTTCTTTTTTACAATAGTCTTCAGCAAGCGCATAAAGATAATTGGTAAAGTTGCTCACAATAACCGCTGCCACATGTAATTTTAATCTTGCATCATCACCGGCATGTGCTACATGCTCCGGGGAAATAGTATGTGCCAATTCTTCCAGTTTCTTTTTTGTCATCTCATCACTGCCATCAATAAATATGGGGGCATCTGGCAGCCAGCTCATTTCCTTTCTAAGAGTCTGCAGAGGATAAAAAACCCCATAATGCTCAGAAATATTTTTTAAGATATCTTTTGATACGGATGCCGCAGTATGAGCAACAATTTTTCCAGGCAGTTTTAGATCTGCTAATACGTCTTCAATGGCATCATCACTTACTGCAATAATATAAATATCGGCATGACGGTTGATGATGCTTGGGTAGTTGGTACTTTCCGTATCCCATTCGTAAGCAAGCTTACTGGCAGCGAGTGCATTTCGGCTTACTACTTGTATTATTCTGTGCCCGGCAGTTTTAAATTTTCTCCCCAAAACTGCCGAAACATTACCGGAACCAATAATTACGATTTCCATAGTTAAATTTGTAGAATGACAAAGTTAGGACAACAGATAGCTTTTGGGTATTTCCGTACAAAATTCAAAGTTCTTTCTGCAGTATCAAAAAAGAAAGCAGCAGAACTGGCTATTGAATTATTTTCAACTCCACAGTTTAGATATAAAAAACTTCTTCCGGAAATTTTTATAGAATCGGAAAAACTTGAATTCAGACATTATGGTGAAACGGTAACCGGTTATCGGTGGAATCGTGGTGGCCATCGTAGGGTCTTGATTGTTCATGGTTTTAATTCTTCTGTAGCTAAGTTTGACCGTTATATCAAACCACTTATGAAAAAAGGCTATGAAGTGCTTGCCTTTGATGCGCCAGCTCATGGATACAGTACCGGCAAAAGACTGAATGCTGTTGTTTTTAAGGACATGATCATTGCAATTCATGAACTATACGGGCCGGTTAAATCTTTTATGGGTCATTCCTTCGGGGGATTAGCCATCAGCCTGGCACTCGAAGAAATCAGCCATGATGAAGATTACCGGGTAGCGTTGATTGCTCCGGCCACAGAATCAAAAACTGCGATTGATTTCTTTTTTTCATTCATGAAATTAAATGAAACGGTAAGAAAAGAATTCGATAACTATATTTACCGGTTGAGGAATAAACCACCGGAATGGTATTCAGTTAGCAGGGCCGTTCAGAATATTAAAGCAAGCATACTCTGGTGCCATGATGAAGATGATGCTATGACTCCATGGAAAGATGCAAAGAAAGTAATGGATCAGAAACACAGTAATATTGAATTCATCATTACAAAAGGATTTGGTCACCGGCGCATTTACAGGGAAAGCAAAGTGGCTGAAGCTATCGTTGAATTTTTGTAATGCTTAATGAAGTTAGAGTGCCGTATTTAACCATTCACTTACTTTCACATACCCTTCATTTTACTTTTTATTTTACCAGTTTGATTTAATGCTGCTTTAAGCCCATTGGCTAATTGTTCTGCATTGCCAACGCCCCAATAATGTAAAAAGAAAATTCTTGGCTGTTCATGCACCATGTGATTATGTACCGCTACTACTTCAATTCCATTTTCAACGAGTGCTTTTATTACATCTGCTACTTCATTTTCAAGCATGGTAAAATCGCCGGCTACTGCGGCATGATCTGCTGTGCCCTGGAAAGCAGCCCAGGTATTAAATCCAAAAAATGTTGATACTGTTACTTCATGTTCTTTCAGCATTACATCGGGCCTGCCGATAGTGTATTTATAAACACCTTTACTCATCTCTCCTTTGTATCCAAGAATATCATCCAGCTTTTTGCTGTCAATACTATAAGGAACATCTGCAACAGAGGAAGCGGAAGGATTATGGCCTCTTGATTCAGCAACTTTATCCAGCACCGCTTTTGCTTTTTTAGCCATATCTTCTGTTTTGCCGCTTCCTCCTATATGCATATACACAACATTGGGATGATTGCGTACAAAATGATTGTGTATGGCAGTAATCGTCAAACCTTGTTTGATTACTTCCTGCTGAACCGGTTTTAAATCAGATTCTGTAAGTATAATATCACCCATTATCATGGCCCCGTCATGGGAAGGGGTGAAAGCAATCCAGGTACCCAGACCCATCGGGGGAATAATTCTAAATCCATCCACTTCAATATTCAAATCATTTTGCGGAACAGTGATCTTGTACTCGCCGTTATTTGATTTGCCTTTGATTCCGGTTATACTTTGAATTATCGCAGTATCTATCGGTTGATTCTTTTCATTTTTCATTTTTCCCTTTTCATTTTGCTGGGCAAAACATGGTTGCATAAAAAGAGAAAAGATAACAAGTAATAAAATTGGTTTTAAAGAAAAGCCGTATTTCATATTTATAGTTTTGAAATGAAAAAGCCAGTTTTTAAATTTTATATCAGTTTCGGATCTACAACGTCGGGTTCCATGTATGCACTTCAGCCTGTACATATTTTGCCCATGAATATAGAGCATCATAGATTTTCATTCCTTCTGCCAGCATCTCATGATCTTTTTTGTAATTATGAGAAAGTCCGGCTGAGATAGCCCAAAGTCCGGCTGATTGAGGAGTAAGATCAAAATGATGTGTATCAGCCCCGCGAATTATACTTGCTAATTGCAGTATCGCAGGATCAGAAAGTTGATGCCTCTTAATAATGTAATCAAATGTGCATTTATCACCATCATGCGAATACTCAGCGCCGGGAATATCATAAGGAATTGCATCCAGCTCTTTTGCTTTTTCAAATACCTGTTCTTTGGGAACATAAATAAACTCTGCGTCTTTATCGACAAAATTTTTTAAGAGCCAGGGGCAGGCAATTCTGTCAATTTTTGGCCGCTCACGGGTAATCCATTTCATGATTTTAATTTTATCCTTTTAAAGTTAGTTATTAAATCTAAAAGTTTTTTGGTTCCCGTTTCTTTATGATATGAAAAT
This sequence comes from Sphingobacteriales bacterium, assembly GCA_023251235.1. Taxonomy (GTDB): domain Bacteria; phylum Bacteroidota; class Bacteroidia; order Chitinophagales; family Chitinophagaceae; genus VBAS01. Next base: position 10,233 of record JAHEZE010000042.1, read on the forward strand.
GAAAAATTCAATAAGGGGAGTTTTCGGTTTGCTGGTTATTCTTATTTTCGCTAGTGCAAAACAAAACCCAAGTTCTGTATATTTGGAAGATATGACTTACTCTTATCTTGCCCTCGGTGATTCATATACTATCGGTGAAAGTGTGCCCTCAAAAGAAAATTTTCCTTATCAAACTGTTCAATTACTTGCACAAGCAGGCTATGATTTTCATTCACCTGAGATAGTTGCTAAAACCGGTTGGACAACAGATGAACTGCAAGATGCAATTAACAAACATAAATTTCTCCCCTCATACGATTTTGTTACATTATTAATTGGTGTAAACAATCAATACAGAGGAAGAACAGTTGAAAATTATAAATCGGAATTTGAGAGCTTGCTGAAACAAGCAATTGATTTTGCTACAGGCAAAGCAGATCATGTAATTGTTATTTCAATTCCAGATTGGGGAGTGACTCCTTTTGCATCGGGCAGGGATAGCAGGCAGATATCAAAAGAAATAGATGAATATAATGCTGCCAATAAAATGTTATCCGAGAAATACAAAGTACAATATATAGATATAACTCCGGGAATAAGGGAAGCAGCCACTGACCCTTCTTTGCTTGCAGCAGATGGTTTGCATCCTTCAGCAAAAGAATATGCAAGATGGGCAGAAAAGATAGTTGCCCTGATTAAACAACAATTATAAGTTGTACGCTAAGGAGTTTTCAAAAAAAAATTTTCCCTTCATTTCCAGAAGGTTGCAGGCTGGTTTTTATTCGTTTTAACGTCCTATAAAACAGGGCAATTTCAGAAAATCAAAAAATCTGCGTTATTATTGCACTCGTTCGGTACCTGAAATTTGATTAAAGACATTATATTATATATATAGTGTAGCGATAAGAACGTATCCCGATAGCTATCGGGAAGTGATACTACGGACGATGATAGTAGCACAAAAGATGATTTAATAAGAACCCATTAAAACCTAATATGGCGAAAAACCTGTTGATAGTTGAAAGCCCTGCGAAAGCAAAGACCATTGAAAAAATTCTGGGAAGCGATTTCCAGGTAAAGAGTTGCTTTGGGCATATCCGTGATCTTCAAAAGGCCGGGATGGGGATTGACATGGATAAAAATTACGAACCCACCTATATTGTTCCTCACGAAAAAGAAAAGGTTGTCAAAGACTTAAAGAGTTTAGCAAAAAAATCAGGTGAAGTATGGCTGGCTACGGATGAGGACCGTGAAGGAGAAGCAATCAGTTGGCATTTGTGTGAGGTTTTGGGTCTTAATCCCAAAAAAACGAAGAGAATTGTTTTTCATGAAATCACCAGGCATGCAATACAGGCAGCTGTACAAAATCCCCGTACTGTTGATATGAACTTAGTGATGGCTCAGCAGGCACGCAGGGTGCTTGATAGAATTGTTGGATTTGAACTGAGCCCGGTTCTTTGGCGCAAGATCAGCATGCGGAATAATTTAAGTGCTGGCCGTGTACAAAGTGTAGCGGTTAGATTGATTGCAGAGCGAGAAAGAGAAATAAATGCATTTAATTCCCTCAGCACATTTAAAGTAGAAGCAGAGTTTACAGCAAAAGATCTTTCAGATAAAGCTGTAACTTTTTCTGCTGAAGGAAAAAAACAAAATACGAGTGAAGATGCGGAAGCTTTTTTGAAAAGTTGCATTGGTGCTGACTATACGGTCAATGATATACAGGTAAGGCCCGGAAAAAAGTCTCCTGCTCCCCCATTTACTACTTCAACACTTCAACAGGAAGCATCAAGAAAATTGGGTTATGGGGTAAGCCGTACCATGATGCTTGCACAGAAGTTGTATGAAAGCGGTAAGATAACGTATATGCGTACGGACAGTGTGAGCCTGAGCAATACTGCCCTGGGTGATCTGACCAATACAATTAAATCCATGTATGGTGAAAACTATCACCAGTTCAGGAAATTTAAAAATAAAAATGAAAGTGCACAGGAAGCTCACGAAGCAATAAGACCAACCTACATGAGTAATACAACTGTAGAAGATGCTGAATGCAGGAAATTATATGAGCTGATATGGAAACGCACCATGGCTTGCCAGATGGCCGATGCAGAAACTGAAAAGACAACAGCAAAAATTAATATTTCTACTAATAATGAGGAATTGACAGCACAGGGCGAAGTATTAAAATTTGAAGGTTTTTTGAAAGTATACCGGGAAGACAGGGATGATGATGATCTTATGGAAGAGGAACAAAAGGGAATGCTGCCGCCTTTATCAGTTGGCCAGAAACTTCCATTAAAAGAAATGAAAGCGGTAGAGCGGTTCAGTCGTGCAGCGCCAAGATATACGGAAGCTTCTTTGGTAAAAAAACTGGAAGAACTCGGAATCGGCCGGCCTTCTACATACGCTCCAACAATTTCCACCATTCAAAAAAGAGGCTATGTAGAAAAAAGAGATAAAGAAGGTGTGAAAAGAGAATACAGGGTTTTCATTTTAAAGAAAGATGTAGTCACCAATCTTACAGACAGCGAAAATACAGGAGCGGAGAAATCAAAACTTTTTCCTACGGATCTTGGACTGGTTGTTACAGATTTTCTTGTCCAGTATTTTGATGATATCATGGATTATAGTTTTACTGCCAGGATTGAAGAAGAGTTTGATGAAGTGGCAGATGGCAAGATGAAATGGAATAAGATGATTGATGATTTTTACCTGCCATTTAAAAAGGATGTAGAGAAAACAATAGAAACGGCGGAAAGGGCAAGTGGCGAAAGAGATCTGGGTATTGACCCGATCAGCGGAAAAAAGATAATAGCAAGAATGGGCCGCTATGGGCCCATGCTGCAGATTGGTGAATCGAATAATGAAAAGGAAAAACCGCATTTTGCAGCATTAAAAAGAGACCAGAGCATTGAGACTATAACTCTGGAAGAAGCCCTTGATCTTTTTAAACTTCCCCTGACATTAGGTGAATATGAAGGATTAGAAGTATATGTAAACACTGGCCGCTTCGGACCTTATGTGAAGTTTGGTGAACAGTTTATTTCCCTTCCAAAGGAGGAAGACCCGCTGGAAATGGATATGGACAGAGCCATTGAACTGATAAAAGAAAAACAAAAAACTGATGCGCCTATTGCTATGTATGATGGCAAACCGGTAACAAAAGGTAAGGGCCGCTTCGGGCCTTATATAAAATGGAGTGATATGTTCATCAATGTGCCGCGGCGTTATAATCATGATGCCCTCAGCCAGACGGATATTAATGAACTGGTAGAAGCAAAGATTAAAAAAGAAGCCGGCCGTTATATTCAACAATGGCCCGAAGAAAAAATATCTGTTGAAAATGCCCGATGGGGAGCTATTATCAAGTTTGGTAAAAAAATTATTAAACTTCCCCGGAAAGCGGATGATACAAGGTACACTGCGGATGACTTAAAAGATATGCCACTGGAAGAAATAAAGAAAATGATTGAAGCGGCAATACCGAATGCGTTTGGGAAGAAAAAGGCTGCAGCAAAGAAAAAAACTGCAAAGAAGAAAAAGGGATAAAATAATTATCAAATAGCCGGTATAAAATTCGTTGCATGTTATCCTTAATTTCTTAAATACAAAAGCAGTACTACATATCTTTATGCCTTATGAACAGAACCTACTGGGAAAAAATAGCGCCGGATTATAATGTTGAAATTTTTGATGTTTTAGCGAATGATAATAAAGGGCTAATCCGAAAAACAATCAACAGGTTTGCTTCTCAACAAAAAACGGTTGTCGATATTGGCTGTGCTATTGGAAAATGGCTTCCTCTCCTCTCTCCTGGATTTAAAAGAGTATATGCCATTGATATTTCTGCAAAAAATCTTGACATTGCAAAAAAAATATATCCTGAATACAAAAATGTTGTGTACAGCCGGGTTAATATGTCGGACCCCAAAGCAAAACTCACTAAATGCGATTTCGCCATTTGTATCAATGCTATACTGACTGATTCATTAAGGAAAAGAGATTTTTTTTTCGGTAACTTAAAAAAATGTGTAAAAAAGAACGGGTATATTATCCTGGTTATTCCTTCACTGGAATCATCAATGTTAACTTCTATCATCCGTAATAAATGGAATCCCGATAAAGATGCTCCTGCTTTTATCAGCAAAAGGAAGAAACATCGGCAATTAAAAAATTTATTAGAGGGTAATGCCGAAATAGATAATGTGCCGACCAAACATTACCTGAAAGAGGAATTGGAATTATTGTTAGAGCTTGAAGGATTTACAGCAGAGAAATTTGCTAAGATAGAATATGAATGGACAACTGAATTTTTGAGACCACCCTTTTGGCTAAAAGAACCACGGCCATGGGACTGGATGGTGATAGCAAGGAAAAAATGAAAATGATCCATATTCAACGAAACGCCAATCTTCATCATTCCTGATTGACTAACTAAAAACTATCAGACTAATTATCAATCTAACTATCGACATATAACTTAAAACCTCTGATTCCAACATCTTTCCCCACCTGTGGAAAATTTTCATTGCCTTACTTCGTTATTTACATAGACATTTACGAAATCCAATTTCATTAAATGGAAACCACCAGGGAAATATCTGCCTTATTTACTCTTTTGGACGACCCAGATGAAGAAGTCTTTGGAGTAGTTTCAGAGAAAATAATTGATTACGGCAAAAATATTATACCCAGTCTTGAACATCTTTGGGAAACCACACCAGATGAAGGAATCCAGCAACGGATTGAATTACTGATTCACCGGCTTCATTACAGCGATCTTTCTGAAGATTTCCGGCAATGGAATATATCCGGTCATCATGATCTGATGCTTGGCTCTTTACTCATCTGTAAATTTCAATATCCAGAACTTTCCACTACACCCGTGTTACAGGAAATTGAAAAGATACGCCGCAATATCTGGCTTGAGCTCAATAACTATCTTACTCCTCTTGAACAGATAAATATTGTTACCAGCATTCTTTACAGTTATTATGGATTAAAAGGTGGTGAAACAAATTACCAGGAGTCCAATGAATTTCTTTTGCATAAGTCACTGGAAGCAAAAAGAGGAAACCAGATTACCAACGGTATTTTATACCTTATTCTATCCGAGCTATTGGATATTCCGGTTAAAGCTATCCAGATCCCACGCCAGTTTGTATTGGCATATTTTAAACCCGGGTATAGTGATGAAAATTTAAAAGACCCGGAAGAAAAGATAGAGTTCTATATTGATCCTGCCAGTGGACAGGTTTTTACACCCAAAGACGTGCATAGTTATTTCAAACGCATTGCTGTGGAACACACCCCTTCTTATTTTAAACCACAAAGTAACAAGGCGGTAATCCGCTTTTTACTGGAGGAATTCAGTAAATGCTTTGAAGATGAAAAAAATCTTTATAAGAAACGGGAATTAATGGATTTGGCTAACTTACTGCTCTAAATTTATTGCATGTCCACAATTTCCTGGAATGATTTCGAAAAAATAGACATTCGCACCGGCACTATCATTGAAGTAAAAGATTTTCCCAAAGCAAAAAAACCTGCTTATCAGCTTTGGATTGATTTTGGCCCCGTCATGGGTATAAAAAAATCATCAGCACAAATTACCGGACATTATCAAAAAGAAAAACTTATCAACCGCTCAATTATTGCAGTGGTTAACTTCGCTCCCAAACAAATAGCTGACTTTATCAGTGAATGCCTGGTGCTGGGTATTTATGACGGGAACAATGATGTAATTTTATTGAATCCAGATAAGCCCGTACAAAACGGACAAAGAATTGGATAAAAAAATGCCAGATACTATTTATACTACATATTATCATTCCCCTGTTGGCTTACTGAAAATTTCAGGCTCGGAAAATTATATCTGTGAAGTTTCATTTAATGATAAAGTTCAGAGGTCTGTTGGCATAAAGAAAAATATTCCGCCTTTACTGATTCAGTGCATTGAGCAGTTCATACAGTATTTTCACGGGGATAGAAAAAAGTTTGATTTGCCCATTCATCAATCCGGAACTAAATTTCAACAAGGAGTTTGGCAGGAGTTATTGTCTATTCCCTTTGGTAAAACAATCAGTTATCTTGACCTTGCCCGTAGAACCGGAGATACAAAAGCCACAAGAGCTGTTGCCAATGCGAATGGGAAAAATAATGTAGCTATAATTGTTCCTTGCCACAGAGTTATTGGTTCAAACCGGGAACTGATAGGCTATGCCGGGGGATTATGGAGAAAGAAATGGCTGCTGGAACATGAAGCCAAGGTGGCTTACGGTGTACAAACGCTTTTTTAGTCAGCTTTTTGAAAATTGATCTTATTCCTGATTCAGATCTTTACTGGTAAATGCAAGAGGTAAAAGAGAGCTGGCTTTTTCAAATATAAAGACTTTACCTTCCATACCGCCAAGAATCAATCTTATTGGATGTTTAAAGCGGTCTTCATATTCACGTAAAGTTTGCCTGCAAATGCCGCAGGGAGATATGGGCACTTTACTGTTACCATTGTTACTATGATAACTGATAGCCATTGTATCTACTGCTATATTGGGATAAAGTACAGAAGCAGAAGCCAGCAAAACTCTTTCAGCACAAAGGCCTGCGGGAAAAGAAGCATTTTCCTGGTTGCTGCCCGCAACAATTTCTCCATTGACAAGTTTAGCTACTGCGCCAACATAAAAATTTGAATAGGGAGCATAAGCTTGATTGGTAACTTCTCTTGCTTCATTCAATAACCATGCATCCTGCATTGCTAGTTCACTCAGGTCGTCAAAAATTTCGTAACTGATTTCAATTTTATTTTTCTTCATACAATAAGTTACTTCTTTTTAAGAAAGACAACAAAGTCTTCAGTAATCCCGGGGGATTATAAAGAAATTATTTTACGATCCGGAACAATCTTTTCCATCTGGGTCCCTTATCCCAGCTGAACCAGATAAGCCATGCTTTACCTACAACCCTGTCTTCCGGTACAAATCCCCAAAATCTTGAATCCTGTGAGCCATGCCGGTTATCTCCCATCATCCAGTAATAGTTCATTTTAAATGTATAAGAGGTCACTTCTTTTCCATTCAGGAAAAATTTTCCGTCTTTCATATAATAATCATTTTTTTCATATACCCGGATGGCTCTCTCATATATGGAATAATTTTCTGTTGTTAAATTCAATAAAGCGCCGGTTTTTGGAATCCATATCGGCCCATAATTATCAATTGACCATTTATGAAGTGTATCATAAGGGAAGTATTCAACGGGATTTGGTTGATCAATATAATAAGGTTGAATTGATTTCAGAATTCCCGATTTTTCTAAAATATTTTTTTCATCCAGGGTGATGTTTACCAGGTATTCATTTGTACTTATCCTGTTCAGGTCAGATGATCCGCCTTTACTTTCATTGATCATAATTCCAATTTCTTCCAATGCATCTTTATCAATAAACATATTATCTTTTACCTGGATCTTATAATTTCTGGCAGATTTTGGAGGCGCAGTTTGCTTTTCTCTATTAATGAATAAATCACCGTTTATGATTTGAAGAGTATCGCCGGCAATTGCCACACACCGTTTAATATAGTTATCAGTTTTATCAGCAGGATGTACAGCTATGGGATACGATTCAGGGTCATCTAAAATAGCTTTTGCATCCTGATCTCCCTTTGCTGCAGCTCTTTCAAAACCATAATACGGCTGTGCCGATTGAAAATTATCTTTGTTAATCACGGTATCACCTGCGGGAAAATTAAATACAACGGCATCACCTCTTTTTACAGGCTTTGCCCACCAGCGTATATAAGGAAGTTTGATTAATTCAGAGTATGATTTCCATGATGTTCCCGGAATGTAGTTATGTACAAATGGAATGGAAAGAGGGGTGTTGGGAACCCTTGGCCCGTAACTTATTTTACTTACAAAAAGAAAGTCATTGACCAATAAAGTTTTTTCCATAGAACCGGTTGGAATAGTATAGGCTTCAAAAATAAAAAGCCGGATCAGTGTGGCAGCTATTATTGCAAACACAGCTGCATCTACCCATTCTCTTATAGCTGATTTTCTGTATTTGGCAACAGCTGCCGGACCCAGGTATTTATCTTTCTTATTTAAACCAACGTAAATAAAATATAAGCCCAGGCTGAATACTGTTAAAGCATGCTGGTAGAATTTAAATTTACCAAACACTTTTACAAATTCGATCATGATCCCCAACGTGATGAACCAACCAGCTACCGGAAGAAACTGCCAGAAAAACCAGTGCTTAGGCTTTTTTGCGATATCCAGCATAAACCAGGTATTGACAAGTGGAATTAACGCTTTCCAGGATGCTATTCCTGATTTTTTAAACATAAAATACATGCCAATAGCCGGAACTACAAAAAGTATCAGGGATATAAGTGCAATAATAAATACCTGGTAAAAAGTCATGAAATTATTTTTTTAATGCGGACAAAGATAACAATAGTTGCCAGTTAAGATAATTTGTAAAATTGGTGAGCGGCAAATCTATATACCTCATTATTTTGAAGAAAATGTTAATAGTGGAATGACAGGTTCTATTTTGGCATTACATAGCTCTTAACATCATCCGGGGTGATGCTTTTTCCGGAAAGGATAATCAACCGTTCTACTACATTTCTAAGTTCTCGTATATTCCCAGTCCAGTTATATTCATGCAACAATTTTAAGGCCTCCGCATCTATATTCTTTTTAGCAACTCCATAATCAGTACAGATATCAGTAAGAAATCTATCGACCAATAGAGGGATATCATCTCTCCTTTCATTCAAGGAGGGCACATGAATAAGAATCACACTTAGCCGGTGATAAAGATCCAGCCGAAAGCGTTTTTCTTCCACTTCTTTCAAAAGATCCATATTAGTAGCGGCTATCACCCTCACATCTACATTTATATCTTTATCGGCTCCCACTCTGGTAATTTTTCCTTCCTGTAATGCTCTCAGAACCTTAGCCTGTGCCCCCGGGCTCATATCACCGATCTCATCCAGGAAAAGTGTTCCACCATTTGCTTGTTCAAATTTTCCAATACGTTGTTTGATGGCTGAAGTAAATGAACCTTTTTCATGTCCAAAGAGTTCGCTTTCTATTAATTCACCGGGAATAGCAGCGCAATTCACTTCTACTAATGGCTCAGAAGCCCGGTTACTTTTGTCATGGATCCATTTTGCCACCAGCTCTTTGCCTACTCCATTATCTCCAGTTATCAGAATCCTTGCATCCGTTGGCGCTACCTTCTCAATTGTTTCTTTTATTTTTTTTAATGGAGAAGATTCCCCTATCATTTCCTGTACACGGTTAATTTTTCGTTTTAGTACTTTGGTTTCAACAACAAGCGAATTTTTGTCAACGGCATTACGGATAGTTATCAGCATCCTGTTTAGATCAGGTGGCTTAGAAATATAGTCGAAAGCTCCTTTTTTTACTGCATCAACTGCTGTTTCAATATTGCCATGACCGGATATCATAATTACAGGTACATCAGGATTGTTTTCACCCGCTTTCTGAAGAAATTCAATCCCATCAATTTTTGGCATCTTAATATCGCAAAGTACTACGTCGTAAATTTTTTCTCTGAATTTTTTCAGACCTTCTTCGCCATCTGCGGCTTCATCTGTTTTATATCCTTCGGCAGATAGAATTTCCATCAGGGCTTTACGGATTGCTTTTTCATCATCAATAATCAGAATGTCGGGCATCTCAAGTTTAATTTAGCAGCAAATCTAAAGGGAAATAATTTATCAGGACTCCTCGCAAATAATAGAGGCCGGGTAGAAACCCAGCCTCGTTGTAAAATCCAATATCCTATGAAAAACCGAGACGAAGATGCACATAAAAAGTTGAATCGTTGCACATCAACCGAATTATTTTTAAAAATTCTTTATTTAAACGGGGATAAATAAAAAATCTGTATTTATAACTCATAAATACAGAACTTAGATTTAAAATATTTATTTTATTTCTGTAAATACATAACTTCTTTTACAAGCTTCACTGTTCTTGGTACATCTGGTAAGGCAGCGGCCACAAGATTTGGAGCATAATGCAAAGGGGCATCCGCTGCAGTTATACGACGGATGGGGGCATCTAAATAATCAAAACCTTCTTTTTGAATTTTATATGTAATCTCTGATGAAACAGATCCAAACGGCCATTGCTCTTCCACTATCACAAGACGGTTTGTTTTTTTAATTGATTCAAGTATAGTCATCCAATCAAGAGGGCGGATGGTGCGGAGGTCAATAACTTCTGCACTGATTCCTTCTTTTTCAAGTTCAGATGCGGCATCAAGCGCTACTTTCATCATTTTGTTATAAGAAACAATGGTTACATCCCGTCCCGGTTTTTTTATATCCGCTTTTCCCAATTCAATGTAATATTCTTCATCAGGAACATCGGCCTTTTCACCATACATTACTTCGCTTTCCATAAATATTACCGGATCCTCTTCATATCGGATGGCTTGTTTCAACAACCCTTTTGCATCATACCCATTGCTGGGAGATACAACCTTTATCCCGGGAATATTTGCATACAAGGATTCATATGCAGTTGAGTGTTGGGCGCCCAATTGACCTGCTGAACCACTTCCACCTCTGAAAACTATTGGACAAGTAATCTGACCGCCACTCATTGCCAACATCTTAGAGGCAGTGTTGAGAATTTGATCTAAAGCCAATGCAGCAAAATTCCATGTCATGAACTCCACAATGGGACGTAAGCCATTTTGTGCTGCACCAACTCCAATCGCGGTAAAACCTAGTTCAGAAATCGGGGTGTCAATCACTCTTTTGGGGCCAAATTCGGCCAACATACCCTGGCTTACTTTATAAGCCCCGTTGTATTCAGCCACCTCTTCCCCCATTAAAAAGACCCTTTCATCACGCCTCATTTCTTCATTCATTGCTTCACGAAGCGCTTCACGAAATGCAATTGATCTTGCCATTAATGATTAATTTAAGAGGTGGCAAAAATAAGTTAGGCTAAGGATAAAACCTAAAGCTTATGAACAGCCCTGATGAAGGCTTCCAGTTTGGATGGGTCCAATTTACCTTCTGTTCTAACTCCGCTGCATATATCTACGCCAAAAGGCTGCACCGTTTCAATTGCTTGCTGTACATTGCCTGCATGGAGTCCTCCGGCAAGAAAAACAGGAATTCTTACTGACTGGACCAACTCACGGCTGATTTCCCAGTTATGAATATTTCCTGTTCCTCCTAAAGTTTTTACAGCAGCTTTAGAATTGCCGCTATCAAGAAGTAATGCATCTACTTCTCCTGATACTCTAATTGCTTCTTCAATACTTTCTTCTCCTGTTACATGAATAACCTGTACAATTTTTAAATGGGGTAATGCGGTGCGTATATCAGCATATGTTCCTGATCTAAGTTCATCAACTATTTGTACGGTATTGGTATCTACTTTTTTTACATGATAAATAATTTCTTCAGATGATTGCTCACTTGTTAAAAGAAAAGATGCGATGGGAGGATGAATACCTTTTACAATTTCAGCGATCAGCCAATCGGGTATCGGCCCGGGGCCGCTGGGCATTTTGCCAACCAAGCCCAATGCATCTGCGCCATGGCTGATGGCCATTTGTGCTTCTTTAATTGAACCAATACAGCATATTTTTATTCTGGTTCTCATCATTAATTTTTTCTCATCATGAGCCAATCTGTTTGTATATCATTTCCAAGAATGAAAGGATGTTCAGCAAATTTTTCAAAACCTGATTTATTATAAAAGGAAATTGCTCTTGTATTTTTTTCCCAAACGCCCAGCCAGATAATATCTTTTTTCATTTCCTTTGCTATGGAGATGCATTTGCGCATCATTAATTTCCCTACACCATTACCGATAAATGTATTGATTACATAGATTCTTGCAACTTCTATTGAGTCTTTATTTCCGAATTCCGGTAACTTCTCCCCTTCCCGCAGATAAACATACCCCACTGCCTGCTGATTATTGTAGGCCAGTAAAAAAATATTACCGGGCTCATTTACTTCTTTTATCAATGCTTCCCGGGTAAATTGCTCATTCATGAACTTCTCCATATTCTCTTTCGTGTTGTGAGTGGCAAAGGTTTCATAAAAAGTTTTACGGCTGAGATCGGCAATTAATTCAGCATCAGTTTTCTCAGCTACACAAATTGTAATCGGCATACATGCAATTTAAAAAATAAATATTTGTACCTACCATAGAAAAATTCTTACCTTTTGCAATCATCCACCCCCTATACAAACATTAGCTTTTATTTATTAAACACTAAAACTTTTTAAACATGAGAAAGATTTTTCTTCTTTTCCTGCTTATCCCGCTATTTGGAATAAGCCAGACAAAAAACATTCTGACTGTAAGCCGTCATTTTTGCAAACCAGACAAAGTGATGGAATTTGAAAAAGCATTGGCCGCCCATGCACAAAAATATCATAAGGGTGACTGGCGTTGGCGGGTTTGGTCAATTCAATCTGGTCCTGATGCCGGCGGATATATGGTTACAGAAGGCCCCAGTGATTGGGCCACCATGGATGGCAGAGGTGATATTAGCGCAGAGCACATGACGGATTGGAATAAAAATGTTATGCCCCTGACAACTTCACATGGCTCCAGTGATTACTATTCATTCCAGGCAGAGTTGGGTACGGTAGTACTGACCGATTATGCTGATAAAATTCTTATCAATCATATGGATGCAAAACCAGGCAAATTGGGCGCCGTAAGAGAGCTGATAGCAAAATTGAAAAAAGTATGGGAAGCAGGTAAAGAATCTGTAGCTGTTTATTCATTAACAGCATCGGGTGCCCCGGGTTTTGTAACTGTTACCCGTTTAAGAGGCGGTTTAAAAGAACTAGCAGATGGATACCGTAAGCCAATAAATGAAAGATATAATGATGTGAATGGCGCCGGAGCATGGGATACTTACTTAAAAGATTATGCAGATGCAGTGGAAAAACGCTGGAGTGAATTATTGGTGTACAAACCAGAATTAAGCTCGAAGTAAAAGAAACCCCAGGCATCCCCGCCCGGGCGACCTAAAGTGGCTTACAACCACTCTGCCTTTACAGAAATAATCACAATAAATAAGCCTCTTCAGATTTGAAGAGGCTTATTTTTTCGTAATTGTATTTTGTAACTTAACAGTCAACAAAAAAAACATATGCTGTTCTGGATCGAAAGTCAGAAAGATATTACACTTCACTAATATCTTTTATATCTCTTCAATGTCTTCCCCAAAGTTCCACCACTGGTTTGTTACCTCCGGCGCTTCCGGATGATTCATACCAGAAAACAACTTTTTCAATAAGGCGGCGGCTTCCCGGCAAGTCAATTATACGGCTCTCACTTCCGTCAGTAAAATTGTTTTTTAAAGGAATATCTTCTGTCTGCCCATTACGATAATGCACTACCATCTTTTGCATGTTGATGGAACCTTCTCTTACTTTTATTTGCAATGCTTTGAACCATCCATCCCATCGGCCGCTTATTACATCCCTGTCAGATTTAAAATTCACTTTTCGCTGTCCCAGTTTTTCCCAGGCTTGCGCCGACGCAGAATTTTTCAATGGAGTAAATGACAAAGCAGGAATCAATAGAAACGCAAGCGCAATAGATGGCAATGCAGTTGATAAAAATTTTTTCATAAAAATTCAGTTTAGTTGCTGTATGAAAGTTAAGAAAAAGAAATACTGCGGAAAAATTATTTCATGTGGAATAAAAAAGCCTCCCGGAAACCAGGAGGCCAATTATTAATTCTTAATTACTAATTTTTAATTCACTGATTCAATCACCATCGCACTTGCTCCCCCACCCCCATTACAAATGCCCGCTGCGCCGTACTTCGCATTATTTTGTTTCAATACATTTATTAATGTAACAATAATTCTTGCACCACTGCAACCTAACGGATGACCGAGAGATACTGCTCCCCCATGTACATTCACTTTTGCAGGATCAAGCTTCATTCGTTTTGTATTTTCAATCCCAACCACAGCAAATGCTTCGTTGAGTTCCCAGTAAGAAATGTCATCCATTTTCAAACCTGCTTTTGCTACTGCTATAGGAACAGCTAAAGATGGCGTGGTAGTAAACCATTCCGGGGCCTGTTCAGCATCGGCATAAGATTTAATAATGGCGATTGGTTTTAATCCAAGTTCTTTTGCTTTATCTGAACTCATCAACACTAATGCAGCAGCGCCGTCATTCATCGTACTTGCATTGGCTGCAGTCACTGTTCCGTCTTTCTGAAATGCAGGATTCAACGTCGGTATCTTATCAAACTTTACATTAAAAGGTTCTTCATCTTTTGCAATCACA
>JAHEZE010000005.1:0-3047 GCA_023251235.1 Sphingobacteriales bacterium
AATTGGGAAAACATACATGGCCTTCGGGTTACGCCAAATGTATATACAACGCTTGGTAATCTTGACGTGTTAGTGGAGGGGATCAGTGCGTTTTCAAAGGTTTAAATAGTTAATACCGGTATTCTTTGTAAAATATGAAGATTAAATTATTTCTCTTTTTATTAATCATTTTTTTTTCAACATTCTTATCAGCTCAGGAATTGACGCTGGCAAAAATGATCTCTTTTCACGAAAACAATTATGAATATTTTAATTCTGCAATGACGGATTTAAAGTATTATTTTTTTGAATCCAGGCAAAAGGATTCAACAATCGATTTTCTATATATTAGAAACGCTGGCACAGAAACACTGTTTGAATCAGAAGTCTTTACCTATACAGAATTCACTTCGGGAGGAAACATCTTACTTGAATATTCTACCAAGAGAATTGAGCAATTTAATAAAATAAAGAACGAGGCCCGGTATCTTGATTTTAAACTTACTTCTCAAAAAAAATATCATGGCAAAACAGCGGTAATTTATGAAAGTGATAATTATTTATTGGCGCTGACTAAAGAAAATACAGAGCCATTTGGATGGGTTTATAAATCTTACCTGGAAAAATTATAACTTTTTTAGATTCTCCACTTTTACCTTTTTATTATTTTTCTCAATTCGAAAGATGTAATAATAATTGTTCTGAAGAATTACCGGTAAAGCAATTTATATTACAGCGCCAAACAGCAACCGCAAATAATGTCTTTGCCACTCACCAATCGTAAGATTAATCTATTGCAGGCTACCTCTATCAACATGATAGACATGGTAGGCATCGGGCCATTTGTTGTCATGCCTTTTGTAATAAGTCGCTTTCAGGATGGTCTTTTTTTATGGGCATGGATATTCGGTGCCTTTACAGCATTTATGGATGCTATGACATGGAGTGAATTAGGTGCAAAATATCCTTTGGCGGGGGGCACTTATAATTTTCACCGGATTGCATTTGGTAAAAAAGGAGGAAGGCTGATGAGTTTTTTATTTGTATGGCAAACCGCTATACAGGCACCATTAGTGGTTGCCTCAGGTGCCATCGGCTTTGCTCAATACCTTACTTATATTGTTGATCTCAATTTGCTGCAGCAAAAATTAGTTTCAGGTGCATTGGTAATCCTTGTTTTCTTTTTGTTGTATAGAAAAATTGAAACCATTGGCAAAATATCTGTGGCCATGGGAACAGTGGTAGTATTAACTATTCTCTGGATTATCATCAGCGGGTTGATGCACCATCAACATTCCATAAAATTATTGCCAACAGGAAGGGAATCTTTTTTCAGTTATGCATTTTGGGCAGCAGTGGGTCAGGCATCCGTAAAAACGGTTTATAGCTTTCTTGGGTATTATAATGTCTGTCATTTGGGTGGTGAAATAAAAAAACCGGAAATAAACATTCCCAAAAGCATTTTCATTTCTATTGTCGGCATTACTGCATTATACCTGCTGATGAATATTAGTGTAGGAGGAGTGATAGACTGGCATACTGTAAATGGAGAAGATAAATATCTTGTAAGTTCATTTATGGAAATGTTATATGGGCATAATGCTGGTGTAGTTATTACCGTTTTAATATTATGTATTGCATTGGCATCATTATTTGCAGTGGTGTTGGGCTACTCAAGAGTACCGTATGCGGCAGCGGTGGACGGAAATTTCTTTACCATATTTTCAAAACTTCACCCGACAAAAAATTTCCCTTATGTTTCACTGATATTTCTTTGTGCATTGGGTTTTATTTTCAGCATGATGATGAAACTAAGTGATGTCATTTCTTCTATACTTGCCATGCGGATCATTGTTCAGTTTATCGGGCAAGCTGTAGGCTTGATTTTATTAAGGAGAAGAAATGGAACAGAAGAATTGCCATTTAAAATGATTTTGTATCCATTGCCTGTAATTATTTCTGTTTTAATATGGGCTTTTCTGTTTATATCCACCGGATGGTTTGCTATATGGGGAAGTTTGATTGCGATAGCTGGAGTTATTGTTTATTTTTTGGTGAATAGCCCCGATAACTATCGGGATACTGAACGTACAAGGGAGTGACACAACAGGCGAAGATAGTAGTAATGCAGCCGGCTCCATAATTTTCCCACATATTCACATAATTCTGATTCAGTTGTTTTCGTTATACTCATTACGATTATATTTGGAAAAAATCAAACCCTTTTGAATGAGTATTCCCAAAGGAAAACTGATCGCCATTGGCGGAGCTGAAGATAAAGGCACGGACCTCGAGGCCGGAGAAATTTTCCGCAGCAATCTTAATTTTTTTGAAATGGGTATTCTGCGCCGTCTTGTGGATGAAGCTGGTGGTTCAATTGCACGGATTGAAGTGATTACAACAGCATCAACTATTCCATACGAAGTAGGAGAAAATTATCTGAATGCGTTTGGAAAATTAGGCTGTACAAATGTTGGCTTAATGCATATCCGCACAAGGCAGGATGCAATGAATGATGAATATTTAGAACGGATCCGTCACTGTGATGCTGTAATGTTTACAGGGGGCAATCAACTACGATTAAGTGTTACTGATGGGGGAACGGAATTTCTTGCCATATTAAAAAAGCGTTACCGGGAAGAGAAATTATTAATTGCAGGTACCAGCGCAGGTGCCATGGCTATGAGCCAGACAATGATTTATGAAGGCAATGCTACCCGTGCACATCTGAAAGGAGAAGTAAAGATGACAACCGGGCTTGGATTTATTGACTCTGTAATTATTGACTCGCATTTTGAAAAACGGGGAAGGTTCGGAAGATTGGTACAAGCAATAGCAACTAATCCAAGTTGCATCGGTATTGGTTTGGGAGAAGATACCGGCATGCTGATAACGGAAGGAAATAAAATGGAAGCCATCGGCAGTGGGTTAGTAGTCATAGTGGATGGACATGATATTCTTCATTCTAATATTGCAGACATTCCGGATGGCAATCCCATCAGCGTTGAGAACTTAAAAGTTCATTTTTGTGAAAAAGGAAATGGCTACCTGCTGAAAGAAAGAAAATT
>JAHEZE010000005.1:3147-13043 GCA_023251235.1 Sphingobacteriales bacterium
CAAATATGAGTTTATCGGCGCTGGTATTGGTGGTAATAAAGTTTATGACCTTTATTTAAGAATGGAAGAAGATGTACTTGCAAAGAATCCGGATGTGGTTATCATTTATGTTGGGGTAAATGATGTTTGGCATAAATCATCGTTTGGTACGGGTACAGATTCTGATAAATTTGAGAAATTTTATCAGGCTATTATTGATAAATTAAAAGTAAAAAATATTAAAGTTATTCTTTGCACACCAGCCACCATCGGCGAAAAAACAGATTTCAGTAATCAGCAGGATGGAGATTTGAACAAGTACAGTTCAATTATCCGCGGGATAGCGGGAAAAAATAAATTACCAATTGTTGATTTGAGAAAAAGTTTTCTTGCATATAATATTTCCAATAACCCCGATAATAAAGAAAAGGGAATCCTGACTTCAGATGGAGTTCATTTAAATGCAAAAGGGAACCAACTGGCAGCAGATGAAATGTGGAAAGTGATAAAGGATTTATAATTTTTTTTGCTTATCATACCTGATAAAATCTCTTATTTGTTTGATCAGTTTGCCCAATTGTTCTTCATACTCAAAAATGGAATGGCCGGTGGGGAAGAACGAATAAATGATCCGGTTTGCCGGTGCATCGGTGTGAGACATTGCGTATCGGACAGCGTATACAGGTGTAGCCAAATCATAATATCCGCCTGCGATAAATAAGCGAAGATCTTTTTGTTCTTTCATTGCTTTTGCAATAGCTGGCGCAACAGATATATAACCCGGAAATTCTTTTATTGAATTCCAGTTCCATTTTGCATTTACATCAAGATTCAACGTTCTATACATTCCTGTGTCAGGAAAATTTAAAGTGGCTGTAAAATACCTTGCCACATCTGTACGATTAGAAGGGAAACGAAACATTGATGGATCATCATACGGAGGCTTAACTCCCGGAGCATTCAATGGCCCTGTAATTTGCGCATCCAATTGCCCGATCCGTTTTTCTTCATCAGCCAGCAGCATTTTCTGAAATTGACCCGAACTGATCCGAAGATTATGTTCAAATATTTTCCCGGGAGATATCCCAATAAGTTTTGATATTTTTTCAGCAGCAATCTTTTTCTCCGTTTCTGAAAGCTCATTTCCTTTAAATAATAGGGGAGCATATTCTTTTTGCACAAAGCTGATTGCCTCTTCAAATATTTGCTCAAGGCTTTTTTCTTTTTTATCAATTTTATTATGAAGAAATGCCGCAGCCGCCATGCTTGGTAAATAAAGCTGGTACTGCATATCATTCTCCGGTTCATCTGCCACAGCAGTCATATCAAGAAAACTTGAAAACAATATTACTCCTGCAAAATGAAGATTGCTGTCAAGCCCAAGCATCTCTGCGGCACGCATTGTTCCATAGCTTTCGCCGCAAAGAAATAATTGCGAGGTTTCTCTTTTGTTTTTATAAACCCATTTTTTTATACAATCAATAAAACAAAGAGCATCTCCTTTTACATCCCAATATTTTTTACTGCTGTCAGCATTGAAGATTCGGGTAAAACCTGTACCAGGCGGATCGATGAATACAAGATCAGCAACATCAAGCAGGCTGTTGCTATTATCAATGAGTACGTTTTTGCCGTTACCTCTTTTAAGAAGCCGGGGACCAAATGCATTCATGTGTAATGGAGAAGATGAAGCTCCGGGTCCGCCATTAAAAATAAACATGACTGGTCTGTCAGCTCCCGGTTGCGATCCTTCTGCTATATATGATGTAGTTATAATGGAAGCAACTGCCGTGTTTTTTTGTAATGAGGTGAGAAAACTTTCTTCTACGATCGCTTTATAACTAAGGTCATGATCATTAAACTTTCCTGTATGACTTGTAACAGCAATTCTTGGAGCAGGTTTGTTTAGATCGGTTTCCTGGCAAAGCACAGGTGAAAAAATGAAATAAGGGGATACAATAAGAACGATGCTGATAATTTTTTTTAAAAACATTCTGTTTTGCTTAAATCAGTCAAAATTTATTTTTTCGAAAGAACTTGTATGAGCTTGTTCACATCATCCATATCGTTAAAGAAGGAAGGTGAGACCCTGATCCTGTTTTCATAAAGCTGAATATTGATGTCAGCAGCAGCTAATTTTTGTTTTAAAATTTTACCAGCGTCTTTGAAGGCAAAACTCACGATTGGGGATGTTGAATTTAACGGCGTCATGGGTTCAAAGCCCAGTGAAGGAAGTTGCTGCTGGAGGCGATCAATCATGGACTGGCGATATTGCTGTATTTTATTTACACCAATATCCGATAATAGATTCAATGAATATTTCAGACCCGCCACCGCTGCGTTACTTAAAGTACCTACTTCAAAATGACCTCCGGTATCTGTTCTTTCATCAGCATCAAAAACGGAATCGCCTGGCATTTCATAAGGAAAAACATGTGAGGTAAAATTTTTTAATTGCCGGTAACCTATCTGGCTTCTTTGCAAAAAATCAAGTTTATCTTTTTTTACATACAAAAATCCTACTCCAAAATCACCCATCAGCCATTTAAAAGTGGAGCAGGCGCAAAAATCAACACTGGTTTCTTTTACATCCATTGGTACTGCACCGGCTGAATGAATAATATCAGCATACACCAAAGCATTTTTTGCATGTGCCATTTCACATACTTTTTTCAGGTCATGCTGAAACCCGTTTATGTAAGAAACTGATGAGACTGCTACCAACTTTGTTTTAGGTGTAATTGCTTTTTCCAGTTCATCATAATCTATACCATTATTCCTGGGACGAAGGATATGCAAATCCAATCCTTGTTTAGCAAGCTCATTATACATATGTAATGAACCTTCGAAATGATAAGCATCCGTGACGACCCTTGACCGGGAGTTCTGTAATGATAAACCAGCTGCAATAAAATTTTCTCCGGCTGATGTGCTCGGTATCCAGGCCAGTTCTTCTTTATCGGCATTGATCATTTTAGAAAATAACTCCATACATTCTTTCCTGTCTGCGCCCATATCATAATTTTTTACCCGTCCGTTCTGCATTCTTTCATCTAAATAAGTATGTATGGCATGCCGGCTACCCTTACTCATGGGATGAGTGTATGCCGCATTTAAAAAAGTTCCTTTTATTTCAAACTCGTTTTTTTTAGGCAGATCGTCAATATTGACTTCGGCGGCAGATTGAAACGCTAACTTTCCGAAAACAGCAGCCAAAGGAATGCCGGCGATCTGGCCCAGGAAACTTCTTCGTGATTCATGGAGACTGCTTTTTTTATTTTTTTCCATCTTAGATAGTATTAATTGATCAATGAAAAGAAATATTTTTTTTGAGCTGTCATATTCAGAACAGGAATTTCGTTTTTATAAGTAATACTGAAACCGGGAAGCAGCATATCGTTTGTAAACTGAATAGGAACACCTGAAATAATATATTTATTAATTGCATCTTTTATCAATTCTTTCTGTACAAATTTTGATGAAGTATTGATAAAATCATCCATAGTAACTACATAATCGCCTTGGTGTTTTTTTCTTAACTGCAGAAGAGCAAGAAGCAGACTGCGGATATTTTTTTTATTGCCTGATGTTTTCCTGATCTGCTGATCTAACCAGAAGGCAAAAATGCTGCCCCTGCGATAAGGAAGTTTGTTGTAATCACCCATTTTCCAGTAATTCAGAAATACGCTGTCATTGGGAGTATTTTTTACAGCACTGGAATAATGTAATCGAAATACATTATTCATTTCTTCCTGGAATTTATCAGTTGTAATAAGTTGGGTGACTGCCAGATTGTAAAAAGTAATATAATCGTTAAAGCCTTCATCAAACCATTGGTTCTTTATTTCCATTGACAGGCCATGCCCCAACCAATGATGACCTATCTCATGCGATAATGTAAATAACTGGGCGTTGTTATAAACAGTATCTGATTTATACTTTCCGATAAAACCATTGCTGAATGCAACACCGGATATATTGTGATTTACTTTAAGAAGAGGATGAAGAATCAATGAAAAAAAATTGCTGTCAGTGGCGTTCCAGAATTTACGTATACCCGTGAAATACTTTTTAAAATAATCTTCTGCAAGATTTTTATTAAAAGGGCCTGATCCTGTTTCCCTGAGAACAACATAACCAGTTGAATGATCAATAGTCATTTTATAAACATGCTGATTTGCGGCACCGGTAATCAGGCTGAACATAACATCATCCGCTTTTCCATAAAAAGTTTTTTGTCCTTTATTTTCCGGATCAAATCCATAGAACAAAGGAAATGGCGGTGGCTTTATCCATGTAACCGATATGCTTGCTTTGATATTTTCTTTTTTAAATACAGGATTGAGAAACAGGTTAACTCCATGGCTGTAGAAATATTCATTTTGAAAAATGGGTCGAAACAACTCGCCCCGAAGGCCTGTTCCGTTTTCATGTGTATCTGTTATTTCGTACTCGATAAAAACAGGTTGTCGTTTCGGGTAAGACATTGTGAAAATTCTTTTTGTAGAATCAGCCTTAATGATTCCGGGGAAACTTATATTTAGATTCGATAAACCGGCTTGTATATCGTTTTGTCCTCCAAACCGGGGCTCTCCGTATGTGAAAACAGTACTGTCATCTTCAAGAGGGGAATAGAGCAAGCTGACATGTAAAATATTATTTGCAGACATGCTTAACTCATATTTCAGGTTGGCATGTTGTTGTGGCAGGCATGTTATTGCCGGAAGCAAAAAAATGAAAAGCAGCTTGCTGATTCGGGTAAAAAAGATATTCATGGAATAAATAATTAGGTATGCAGGGCGGACTGAAAATACAACCGTCCGGAATGTTTTTAATCGCTTTCACAATTTAACATTCTGAGTTGTTGCAGAAAAATAATCTTCTTTACAGGGATTGTTTATTACTACGTTATCTGAAAAGGCGAATAGTTTTTACCATTCATAATGCTCTTACCAGGAAATAATTTTTCTTTCCTTTTTGCACGAGAATATATTTTTCGTGAAGCAGAAATGTTGCATCAATAATCAGCTGAGCATTGTCAATTTTCTTTCTGTTGATACTTACCCCGCCACCCAACAGCATTTTTCTTGCTTCTCCTTTACTTGGAAATATTCCGGTTTCTGCCAGGAAATTAACCGTTTCAATACCAAGTATTATTTTATCTTTTGGAAAATCAATTTTCAGAACTCCTTCCATATTTTCCAAGTCATCGATACTCAAAGATTCTGCAGCGGCATTTTTATTTTTAAACAACTTTTCTGTAGTTTCAATTGCTTTTTTATATTCTTCTTCTCCATGAACAAATACAGTTATTTCCTGGGCCAATGTTTTTTGGAGTGCTCTTACTGATGGGTTTGCATAGTGTTCATGAATAAGCATGTCAATGACATCTTTTGAAAGAAACGTAAAAATCTTGATCCATTTTTCTGCATCCTCATCGCTTGCATTGAGCCAGAACTGATAAAAATGGTATGGAGTTGTTTTATTCGCATCCAGCCAGATATTTCCTTCTTCTGTTTTACCGAATTTTGTTCCGTCGGTTTTGGTTAATAATTTGCAGGTAAGGCCAAAAGCTTCTCCCCGGAGTTTTTTTCTGATTAATTCAGTACCTGCGGTTATATTTCCCCATTGATCAGAACCACCCATCTGCATTTTGCAATTCTTATGCTGGTACAACCATAAAAAATCATAAGCCTGCATTAAAATATAATTGAACTCTGTAAATGAAATATCCTGATCCTGGGCAAGCCTGTCTTTAATAAATCCCTTACTCAATAAATAACTTACGGTGAGATATTTTCCTACATCACGTAGAAATTCAATAGTTGTGATTTCTTTAAACCAATCTGCGTTGTTGATGAGCAAAGCTGCGTTTTCGCCTGTGTTGAAATTAAGAAATGATGAAAGCTGTTGCCGGATACAAGCCGCATTATTATTTACTTCTTCTTCGGTTAAAAGTTTTCTTTCTTCTTTTTTGCCTGAAGGGTCGCCAATTAAACCGGTAGCCCCTCCCACTAATGCAATTGGCCGGTGGCCTGCCATTTGAAAATGTTTCAACAGAATAATCTGTACCAGGCTACCGACATGCAGGCTATCAGCTGTTGGATCAAAACCGATATATGCGGTTGTCATTTCTTTATTTAGCTGTTCTTCCGTTCCAGGCATTATATCTTGAATCAGTTCCCGCCACTTTAGTTCTTCCAAAAAATTCATCCTGAAAAAATTTAGTGGCAAAAATAAGGCAAAAGAAAGCACGGGAGGAATTGCAATATTTTTCTAAGTTATTCGTTTTCAAATCTTAGAGTTTCATAACCGGAAACTATGTATTCCGGGTACTAAAACTTATTTTTGACAAGCAGCCCGACCTTATGAAAATCAGTCTTATTCAAATGCTTATCCGAAAATTGTAGTATGAAAAACCAAAAAGCTTATCTATCTCTATTAATAACTTTTTCTACCTTAACTGTATATCCACAGTTCAGAAAGTATTCCAACGAATTTTTGAACATAGGCGCTGGTGCAAGAGGTCTCTCCATGGGTAGTGCCCAGATTGCATCTGTTCATGACGGATCTGCTGGTTACTGGAACCCGGCAGGGTTAGTGGGTGTAAAAAATAATCCTGAGCTGAACCTGATGCATGCTGAATACTTTGCAGGTATTGGCAAATATGATTATGCCAGTGCGGCTTTTCCAACAACAAATAACAAAAGAACATTTGCTATAACAGGGTTACGGTTTGCTGTGGATGATATTATGAATACCCTTTTCCTCGTAGAACCGGACGGTTCTATTAATTATAACAATATCCAGGCATTTTCTTCTGCTGATTACGGTTTCATTTTTTCTCTGGCTCAAAAACTTAAAGAGAGTAAAAATAAAAATATCAACTTCGGAATTAATGCAAAAGTTATTCATCGAAGTGTAGGCAAGTTTGCCAAAGCATGGGGTTTTGGGTTAGATGCCGGCCTTCAGATATTTCAGGGAAAATGGAAATTCGGAATAGTTGGTCGTGATCTTACAACTACATTCAATGCTTGGTCATTTTCATTTACTGACAAAGAAAAAGAAATATTATACCTCACCAATAATGAAATCCCTGTAAAGTCAACCGAGTTAACTGCGCCAAGATTGATATTGGGTATGGCCCGTGATTTCCGGTTAAGTAAAAAAGTCGGATTGCTGGCAGAGGCAAACATTGACTTAACTTTTGATGGGAAACGTAATACAATCATCAGCGCTGATCCGGTAAGCGCAGATCCCAAACTGGGTCTTGAATTTAATATCAATAATATTTTTTTTATACGGGCAGGTATAAACAATTTTCAAAAAGCATTGGCTGATGGAGATACCTTGAACCAAAAGAAAGTTTGGATTTACCAACCAAGCGCTGGCGCCGGGTTCAAAATTTCTAATGTGACTATTGATTATGCGTTTACCAACCTGGCCAATCAATCCAATCCTTTATTTACACATGTTTTTTCTCTAAAGCTTGACATGGTTAGTGATAAAAACAAAAAGAAAAAATAATTCGAACCTTACTGTAAAAATAATTAGATGAAACGATTTTTATTTTTTGTATGCTTATTATGTTTCGGGTGGTTTACTCAGGCCCAAACATATAATAATGAGTGGATCGATTATAATAAAACCTATTATAAATTCAAAGTTGGCGCTACTGGTATTTATCGTATTACCCAGGCAGCTCTTTCTTCATTAGGTTTAGGCAGCACCCCCGCAGAACAATTTCAGCTGTGGAGGAACGGGCAACAAATACCAATTTATACATCAGCGCCTTCCGGACCAATAGGAGCAGGAGGCTATTTAGAATTCTGGGGAGAACAAAATGATGGAAAACCAGATAACCAACTATACAAAGACCCAACTTACCAGTTAAGTAATAAATATAGTTTTCAGACAGATACTGCAGCTTTCTTTCTTACTATTAATACCGCCGGTGGCAACCTTAGGATGCAGAATACAGTAAATGATGTTGCGGGAAATGTTCTTCCTCCAGAACCTTATTTTATGCATACAGAAGGGTACTACTGTAAAAATTATATTAACCCGGGATATTTTATTGATGCCGGTGAATATCTTCATTCGTCTTCCTATGATATAGGTGAGAACTGGGTTTGCTGGGATATTTGGACAGGGCTAAGTCTGAAAGACACATTTTCTGTATATGTTTATAATAGTGGGCCAACTGCAACATTCAGAATTAATCTTTCAGGTAATGCAAATAATATCAGGAATTTCAGAATAAAAATAAATACGGACAGTATTTGGGGGCAGCAATTAGAATTTCAAGATTATGCAAGAGTAGAAGTACCCAATATTCCACTTTCTACCATCAGTACGGGTGCAGCAAATATTGAAATAACAAACCAAAGTACTATTCAAAATGACAGGATAGTAGTATCACAATTTGAATTAGAATATCCCCGTGTTTTTAATTTTGGTGGAGCAAAAAATTTTGAATTTCAGTTGCCGGCAAACATGGCTGGTAATTTTCTGACGATAAGTAATTTTAATTACGGTTCTACGGCCCCGGTATTATACGATCTTACTAATGGGAAGAGATATCTGGCTGATATTTCCAACCCTGCATTAATAAAATTTGCTCTTCAGCCTTCGGCTTTAAACCGAAAACTGATTCTCATCAGTCTTGATCCATCAAATATTAATTCAACTGGTCCATTTATCACTCGGAATTTTTTAAACATAACTAATGCAGCTAACCAGGGCAATTATCTTATTATAACAAATCCTGTTTTATACAATGGGGCCGGGGGTTCCAATCCGGTTGAGGATTATCGTGCTTATCGCAGCTCTGTGAATGGGGGGAGTTATATTGCCAAAGAGTATGAGATAGATGAACTGGTTGACCAATTTGCTTTTGGCATTAAAAAGCATCCATTGTCTATCAGGAATTTTCTTAGATGGGCAAGAGCAAATTTTACAGTTACTCCCAAATTTGTTTTCCTGATTGGCCATGCAGTTCAATATGACCAGTACCGGTATTATGAATCGGACCCGAATGTAGAAAAACTGAATCTCGTCCCGACATTTGGTTCACCGGCTTCAGATGTCTTATTAAGTGCCGAGGTAGGTCAGCAGATTCCACTTACTCCCATCGGCCGACTTTCAGTGATCAATGCAGGGGAGGTGGCAATTTATCTGAACAAAATGAAGCAGTATGAAAGCGCCCAAAGATTTTCATCTCCGTTGATAAAGGATAAAGCATGGATGAAAAATGTGGTGCATGTGATAGGTGGAAATAATCCAATACTCGTAGACCAGTTAAGTTCTTATTTTGATAAATACAAACAGATTATTTCAGATACATTGTTTGGCGCTAAGGTGACT
This sequence comes from Sphingobacteriales bacterium, assembly GCA_023251235.1. Lineage (GTDB taxonomy): Bacteria > Bacteroidota > Bacteroidia > Chitinophagales > Chitinophagaceae > VBAS01. The sequence continues at coordinate 12,493 of JAHEZE010000005.1, forward strand.
ACATTTAAAAAATCCTCAGCAGAAACGGTGCAGGAAGTGAGTGACCAGGATATAAAAAATTTATTTGAAGAAGGAATCAGCCAGATTGCTTATTTCGGTCACTCTTCTTCAACTGTATTGGATTTTAATCTTGACAATCCTGATCAATATAATAATTCCGGTAAATATCCCATTTTCATTGCGATGGGTTGCCAGGCTGGAAATTTTTTCAATTTTAATCCAGCACGTTTTTATGTTCCGGAAACCCTTTCAGAAAAATTTCTGCTATCTCCCGATCGGGGAAGTATTGCCTTCTTCGCCAGTTCCCATTTTGGCATAGCTCACTATCTTGATATTTATAACACCAAAACATATAACGCAGAATCCAAAACACTATACGGGAAAACTTTTGGTGAAATGATACAGGAAGCAATCATCCAGACATTTAACCAGACAACAGAGGCTGATTTTTATGCAAGGTTTCATACTGAACAAAATACACTGCATGGCGATCCGGCTCTTAAACCTAATGCTCACATTAAGCCCGATTATGTGATAGAGGATCCCATGGT
>JAHEZE010000005.1:13143-61682 GCA_023251235.1 Sphingobacteriales bacterium
GGAGTAACTTTCACTGACAGCACCGTTTATTACTGGAGGGTTTCTCCTCTCGATAACTCTGGCAATCCTTCCAAATGGGCAAATGCTTCTTTTGTTTATCTGGTGAACAGTGAATTGGGTTTTAACCAGTCACATTTCTTTCAGCATACAAAATCCCTTTCGCAACGTGTAGCTATAGATTCCACCAGTCGTTTATGGAAGTATAAACCGGTTGTCAACAATTTGTTTATCAGGTCAGCCATATACCCTACCGGATCAGCCATGCAGGCAGATTATACAATTACAGTGAATGGCGAAATCATTATTGGCCCCGGTTGTCATTACAATGAACTTATGATTAATGTATTTGACCCTGTTTCATTTAAACCATGGAGGAATGATGCTACGGGAACTTTATATAATAGTTCTGGTACCTGCGGTACACAAAGAGAATTTAATTTCCATTTCTTTGTGGGTGATACATTATGGAGAAGAAGAGTGCAGAATTTTCTTGAAAATATAGTACCAGATGGTGCCTATGTTTCAATCAGAAGCAACACTTCTCCCGATAATTCCGGTAATACCTATGCGGCAGAATGGAGAGCTGATACTGCTTTCTTTGGTTCAGGAAATTCATTATATCATACTTTAAAAAACCAGGGTTTTACTGATCTGGATATGTATGACACCACAAAGTGCTTCATATTTGTTTATAAAAAGAATAAGCTGAATCAGTTTACTCCTAAATCAATGTTTGGAGAAAACATTTATGAGCGTCTTTTATTAAGCGTTGACTGTCCTACCCCCGATACTCTTGGATATACAACCTCACCGGTATTCGGACCTGCAAAACAATGGAAACAACTGAAATGGCGTGGTTCCACATCTGACTTTTCGCCGGGCGACAATCCAACTGTAGATGTTATTGGTGTTACCAACGCAGGATCTGAAGCTACTTTATTTACCAACTTAGATTTAACTCAACAGGATATTAACATCACTTCAATTAATACTGCACAGTATCCTTTGGTTAAATTAAGAATGAGAAATTTGGATTCTGTTTACCTGACACCTTACCAATTGCGCTATTGGAGATTGACATACGATCCCGTGCCGGAAGGCGCCATAGCACCTAATATATTTATCCAGTTTAAAGATACCCTGGAGGCAGGTGAACCGCTCGACTTCAAATTGGCATTTAAAAATATAAGCGAAGCCAACTTTGACAGCCTGAAAGTAAAAATGGCTGTAACTGACAAGAATAATGTGACCAAAATTTTTCCGATTTCAAAATTTAAGCCATTACTGGCTGGTGATACTTTGCAAGTCAGGTATCCGCTCCCGACGACAAATAATACTGGCCAGAATACATTATATGTAGATGTGAACCCGGATAATGATCAACCTGAACAGTTCCATTTCAACAATTTTATGTATAAGAATTTTTATGTAAGTACTGATAAAATAAATCCATTGCTGGATGTAACTTTTGACGGTGTTCATATCCTTAACCGTGATATCGTATCATCCAAACCACACATAACGGTTAAATTAAAAGATGAGAATAGGTGGAGTATCTTAAATGATACGGCAGGTGCAAAAGTACAGGTACGTTATCCTAATGGTACTATTCACTCTTTCTTCTTTAATAATCCGGATACACTGAAATTTACAGCTGCAGGTAATGCACCCAATCCTGACAATACTGCCACCATTGACTTCATGCCTTATTTCTTGCAGGATGGCGATTACCAGTTGATTGTATCCGGTAAAGACAGGAGTGGAAACACAGCCGGTAATCTTGAATACAAAGTGGACTTCCAGGTGATTAATAAGCCGATGATATCAAACATGCTTAACTATCCCAATCCGTTCACTACATCCACAGCATTTTTATTTACCGTTACGGGTAGTGAAGTACCACAAAATATTAAGATTCAGATTATGACTATAACCGGTAAAATAGTAAGAGAAATTACCAAAGATGAATTAGGTCCGTTGCACATAGGAAGAAACATAACAGAATTTAAATGGGATGCAACTGATCAATACGGTCAAAAGCTGGCGAACGGAATTTACTTATACAGGGTAGTTACCAATTTAAATGGCAGATAACTTGATAAATACAAGGCAGAAAATGATAATACTGACATGTATTTTAATAAAGGATATGGAAAAATGTATTTAATGCGATAAGGGCAGTAAATTAAAAAAGAATTTCAATTTTCGTATAAAATCCCCCTCTGCACACGGGGGATTTTTCTTTCCATCTTCGTAAAGTCTTCTTAGAAATGAACCGTTACTTTTGCGATTCTTTTTAGAATTCTAAGTAATGGCAAAAATCGGCATTAATATAGCAACAGGCAGTTTGCAACAGCAGGAAATGATAGTAGGTATTGATCTTGGAACTACTAACAGCTTGGTAGCAATCATTCATCCCGAAAGCAAGAAGCCAGTAGCGCTTAAAGAACATGATGGCAATACATTGGTTCCTTCCATCATTCATTTTGATGAATCAGGAATTATTTCAGTGGGAGAATTGGCAAAGAAATTTCTTATCACCGAACCTCAGAATACTATTTTTTCTATAAAAAGATTATTGGGTAAATCCTATAATGATATTAAAAAGCGGTCCACATTTTTTACATATAAAATAATTGATGATAATACAGAGAGCCTGGTGAAAATTCAGGTAGGCTCAAAATTCTATTCACCTATTGAATTATCATCATACATATTGAAAGAATTAAAAACAAGAGCCGAGCATATTTTAAAAACACCGGTTAAAAAAGCAGTCATCACCGTGCCCGCTTATTTTAATGATGCACAACGACAAGCAACGAGAGATGCAGGAAAACTGGCCGGCCTGGATGTATTGCGTATAGTGAACGAGCCTACGGCCGCAAGTCTTGCTTATGGGTTAGGTATGAAAAAGGATGAAATAAAAACAGTAGCTGTGTATGATCTTGGCGGCGGCACATTTGATATTTCTATTCTTCGCATTACCAACGGAATTTTTGAAGTATTATCAACAAATGGAGACACTTATCTTGGCGGTGATGATTTTGACCAGACTATTATTAAATTCTGGATGCAACAAACCGGGATAACGGAAGAGGAACTATCAATGCACAAGAATATTTTGCAGGAATTTCGCCTGAAAGCGGAAGAAGCAAAAAAACATCTTAGTTTAAATAATTTATATGAAGGTAAAGTTGCCAATGATAATATAATTATTACCCGAAGCGAATTTGAAAAATTAGCTGAGCCTCTGGTGGAAAAAACCATTACCTGTTGTAAAAATGCCATGAGTGATGCCGGACTTTCTTTTAATGAAATTGATGAAGTGATAATGGTAGGTGGATCAACAAGAATTCCATTGGTGAAAGAAAAAATCAGCAAGCTGTTTGGCAGAAAAGTTCATGATGAACTGAACCCTGATGAGGTGGTGGCCCTGGGCGCCGCAGTACAGGCAGATATTCTTGCAGGGAATAATAAAGATTTTCTGTTGTTGGATATTACACCGCTGTCACTTGGTATTGAAACCATGGGTGGATTGATGGATGTACTGGTTCCACGCAATTCAAAAATTCCTTCCAAAGTGGGCCGTCAATATACAACTCAGAAAGATGGACAAAGTGGAATTCGGATTTCTGTTTTCCAGGGGGAAAGAGACCTTGTACGGGATAATCGAAAACTTGCTGAATTCAATTTAAGCGGCATACCACCTATGCCTGCCGGGTTACCCAAAGTAGAAGTTTCATTTTTAATAAATGCTGATGGTATTTTGACTGTAAAGGCAAAAGAATTACGAAGCGGCGTCGAACAGAGCATTGAAGTAAAACCTCAATATGGTTTAACGGATGAAGAGGTGGAAAAAATGCTTATGGATTCCATTAAACATGCAATAGAAGATATTGCTACAAGAGCCCTTGTAGAATCGAGGACTGAAGCCATGCAATTAATAGATACTACAGAAAAATTTATGCAAAAGAATAAAGCATCACTAACCGAAGACGAGTTGCGGATAACACAATCAGCTATTGATGATTTAAAAATTGTAATACAATCATCCGATAAAGATATCATACATCAAAAAACAGAGGCATTAAATGAAATTTCCCGGCCCTATGCGGAACGGGTATTGGATGTGGCTATCAGTAAAGCGATGAGCGGGAAGAATATTAAAGACGCTATTTAGCCCGGAAGCCATCTGTTATTTTTAATCCTCTTAAAATAAAATGCTCACAGCTATCATCTGTACAGGGAACAGGAATATTACCAAATGGAAAATTTGCAGGCGGTTGGTTAATCTTTATTTCACCACACTTAATGGTTTTATAATTTATTTTTTCAATTCCTAATGGTTGAAGCCACTGATCTCCTTTAAAGAAATGGTTAAAACGATAAGCAGAATATACTGAAATAGCAATGACAGCTGCAGCCAGTGAAAAAAGCAAGACCAATTTCTTCAATCGGGTAGCCGGTATCAGAAAATTGCTGACAATTGCAATGAAACCAATTAAGAATCCAAAACCAAATCGTGGATCCGGGGCATTGATAAACCAAAAAATTATTCCGACCAGCATGATCATTAAAGCAATTTTAATATTTAAGTCAGTTGAAATTATTTTTTTAAACCAGAGAAGGGAAGTAAAAAATGTCAAAGCAAAAACAATTAATATAGTTTTATCAGCCAACGAACGATTAGCCCACCATGCTGGGAGCCATTTACTTAATTTCATATTTACAGATGATTCTATTGCCTCTTTAGATCTGTCAGTTTCTGTTCTTGCATATGCTTTTATATAATCATTTTCAAGATTGGTGAGCTGCGTGTTATATTTCCAATCAGCATTTACAATATCCACTGCAGTAGTTGGAAATACAATGTATCCCGAAGAAATAACATTTCTTGCAACAAATGGTAAAAGTGTAATTACTGCCATTACCACAAGAAGCATAAACAGCCTTATTTCTTTTTCTTTTAGAAATAATATAGCAGCTATTATAAAAAAAATAATGACTGGCAAAGCTGACAGTTTTATCGTAATAGCAGTTAAACTTAAAAGAGAGATCAGGAGCCATTTGATTTTACCGGATACTTTTTTATCTGTTAAAAGATAAATAATGGCCCAAATAAAAAGGTTTGCAATAAAATCCGGGCTGGCAGATGTTGCTGTAAGCCTGACCTGGGTATAACTCCAGAAACTGATAGCTAAAAGCAAAATCCAAAAAATTTCTTTTAAATAATTTTCCTTTTGTAAAATACTTTTATTGATTTTGAAGACTATAAACAGGATATACCAGAGGAGGATAGTCGTATTAAGAAAGGTTGTTGCATTGCTGCCCAGGAATTTCAAACTGAACAAAGCGCAACTTGTAAACCACAACCCCTGGTAGCCAAAACGTGGATGCAGATGAACTATGCCGGGAATTACTTTATATTTTTCAATCCATTGAATAGATTGCGCCTGGTAGCCAAGTGTATCGGGGTGTACAATTTTCCATGAACTCATTACTAACAGCATCACAAGGCAAACAAAAAATAATATAAGTGCGGGAGGCCTTAATAGAATTAATTCTATCCTGATTTTTTCTATGATAATTTTCCGATGAGTTCTTAAAAGAAAAATTACAGAGGGTAATAAAACAATTAATTGCGCCTGCCATCCACCCAGTGGCATAAAAAGTGAGAGGATGCCGGCAATAGCCGAGATGGCTGCGAAACCCAATAAGCATAAAATACTAAAATGTGGAAATGCCTCTGCATTTTTTGAAGTAACGGCCATCAATCGGTAAACAAATACTCCCCACGCAAAGCAGATGATTGTAATATAAATGCATGCCAGCAGAATAAGAAGCATGTGTTATTATTTTTGTGCGATGAGAATTATTGAAAGTCCTGTTTTCTCAACCGCATCTTTTTCAGAAATGTTTCCCCTTTCATCGACGATAAAAGATATTGTATTTCAGAATACACCAAAGGGCACTGAAACCATCTTTCCAGTTAATTTTTTTTCCTTCAGTATAAGTACGTCCGTAATAAGCAATACCTACTTCATAGAACCGGATATTTTTTATATGGCTCAGTTTTGCAGTAACCTCCGGCTCAAAGCCAAACCTGTTTTCTTTTAAATTTATCTGTTTTATTATTTCTGTTTTAAACATTTTGTAACCTGTTTCCATATCCGTCAGGTTTAATCCCGTAAAAAGATTGGAAAGAAAAGTCAGCAACTTGTTGCCTATAGTATGAAAGAAAAATAAAACACGGTGAGGCCCGTCGCCAATGAATCTTGAACCATAAACCACATCGGCATATCCTTCAACAATAGGTTGTAATAATTTATTGTAATCATTGGGGTCATATTCCAGGTCGGCATCTTGTATTATGATTACTTCTCCGGAAACTTTTGTAAGCGCCGAACGTATAGCGGCGCCTTTGCCCAGATTTTTCTCCTGATGTATTATATGTATATAAGAATTTTGAGTGACAAAATTCTTTAATGTTTCAGCGGTTCCGTCAGCAGACCCATCATTGACAACAATGATTTCTTTTTCTAAGTCATATTTCAGGGTACCCTGCAAAACTTTATCCAGAATAGCTGTGATCAGTTTCTCTTCATTGTAACATGGAATTATGATACTAAGTTTTTTCAAGCAATTTTTTTTATCCGGAGGTGAAGATAATCTACAGAAATCACTTTTCTAAACGAAAACCTGAGTTGATATCTTTTCCTCTTGCTTTCAGTCTGGGATCAATTTGATACAGGCAGGGCAGTGTTGTGCCATAGCAGCGGGGATTCCAGTTGTTATTTATTTTTTCAGGTATCCTGAGAATGATGCCATCAAGAGATATTTCAGTAACAGGAGGCTTTGGCAATGGAGCTGGTTTCATCCAGATCACTGTTGAGGGTTGCTTTATTATTTTTCTCACAGTATAAAATCCCGAACTAAACAGTACTAAAATAAAAATCCCGGAGATAACTTTCTGAAGGAACTCACCGCTGATAATTTTCAAACAATAATAAACAAGCATAAACACTCCTGAAAGCAGGATTCCATAAACAAACCTTGGATCGGGGGAAATATAAAACCATGATATCAGTGACACAATAATTGTGAATAGAAAAAAACGATAAGGTGCGGAAAGAACAGATCTGTTTTTAACAAAAACGACTAAGCCGGTAATCAGACCAATGATACCGGGAATTAGAATCAACTTGTCATATAGAAATAGATAATGAAACCATGCTGGTATCCACCCTGATCCCAGTGCTTTTGTTTGTTCAATGTCGAGAAAGGAAGTACTTACACGGTTATAATATTTGATGTATTCCAGTAGTTTGTCAATGATCTGCGAATCGGCCTTCCAATCCACATTGAATAGATTAAAATATGGAGCCGGATAAAACGGATAGCCTGATGTAATTATATTTCTAGCGAGGAATGGGATAATGAGAATCAGACAATATACAATGGATAATAGGCAGCTCCTCCATTTTCTGTTTTTTGCCAGAATATAAAATGCAAACAAACTCAGTAACAATAACGGATAATTGATGATTCGGACAGTGAAAAGATAAACTGGCCAGATAAGCCACTCTTCATTAAGTGAAAAATTATTCGTTATATCTTTTTTCACAAATGTTTCAGTGAACAGTACAAACACAAGTAATGTTTTAATAAAATCATAATTGGTGGTAGCTGCATTACCTCTTGTTATCGGCCATATTGCTAATGAGAAAAGTAGAACAGCAATCAGAGCAATAGCTATATGGCTATTCTTTTCTTTTGTATACTTTACTGCTGTAGTGATCAGGTAAAAACAAAGCCAAACTGAAAGAACAGCATTCAACGTCGTAAAAAGGTTCAATTTACCGGCGATAGAACCAAAAAAAGCAATGCTGCTGAACCAGGACGAATTGAACCCATACCGTTCATGCAGATTTACTATGCCAGGTACAGAACCATACTCCTGTATCCACTTTATCATTTGGATGTGATAACTCTCTGTATCGTCCATCATCACCGGCCCTGAATTGATCAGTATTATCATTAACCATAATACTATTAGCAATGCTTTTGCATAGAGGGGAAGAGAAACTATCTCATTCAGAACAAACCGGAAGAATGTTGCGAATTGGTTTTTTTTAAAAAATGCAAACAGAAACAACAGTAACAAGATTACAGCCAGAAGATAAATGTTGACCGGTAAAAACAGTGCAGCAACCTGGCTGATTATTGTAAGAAGGATCAACCCGCTGATGGCATAAAATATAACCGGTTTGGTTTCTTCATTTTTTAATATGTAGCGATAAAAAATAAATCCTGACCAGAGGCAAATAATTGTGATAGTTATATTAATAATAAGAGACAGAAGCATTTTATTGCTTTATAAATTTTACAACAAAGATTCGGGATAGAATAATAAAACTAAGCAAAACGTTTTTTTAATTTTAAAAAATGCTTTTCAATCAAATGATAACATAATATGCTTGTTGTCAGCCCGGCCAAACTAGCCAGTAACGCCGATATAAACATTTGTACAAAATTTCCCTGGCCAAACCAATTTCCACTTAATTGATCTGTGTAAGGCTTTATCATTAATAAAACGGGGAAATGAAAAATATAAAAACCATAGGAATATTTACCAAGAAATGTTAAAACAGGGTTCGTCAGTATTAAATTCAGTAATCGATTTTCCTTCATCACGGCTTCATAGATAATGAGTGCAAATAAAAGGGAGAAAGTTATAAAACCCGCAATAGCCCATGAGGGGAAATCAGGGTTTTGATTTTTTTGGAATAAATAAAAAAGGTAATTAAATAAAGTTAACGATATCAGAAAGGGAGTAAAATATTTTCTCAATAGTAATGGATTAATATTACAAAGCGTTGCCAGCATTGACCCAATTAAAATACCATCAAATCTTGTAAACAGGAAGGCCCTTTCATAAGATGGGAAGTTCTCACTGTTTTTCCAGATATAAAAACGGGCAATTATCACCATTACCAGTAATAGAATACAAATGCTAAGGATTCTTTTTGGCCGTTTCAATAATAAAATAATCAGAGGCCAAATAAGGTAATATTGCTCTTCTATTGCCAAAGACCAGTAATGATTCAAAGCTTTGGCATTCGCATCATCTTTGAAAATCAGTGGCCAATTTTGCAGGTATGTCCAGAACCATATTTGGTTTTTCTGGTAATAGGTCATCTCCAACAGGGAATGACTGATGGCCGGTATCAGAAACAGGAAAAGAATAAGAGAAAAATAATACAAAGGGAAAATTCTTAATACCCGGCGGGAATAAAAATTTTTAAAATAATTCTTTGAATTAAGTGTATTCAAAAGAATATTGGTGATAAGGAAACCAGAAAGAACAAAGAATAAATCAACCCCAAGCCATCCATAATTAAAGTATTCTATAAAATTGAAATTATGATAAAGAATCACCAGAATGATAGCAATACCCCTGAGGCCATCGAGTGCTGGATAGTGTTTCAATTGATTTTGCACCTCTTTTCCGGATATTGAAAATTGATTAGTAATGGCTATTTATTTATTCAAAGATAATTTCCTGATTATGTATTTCCCAATCATATCAAACTCCAGGTTCACATATTGGCCGGGTTCAATGGAATTTAAATTGGTATGATTATATGTATATGGAATAATGGCAACATCAAAGCTCTTCCTGGTTACATTAAATGCCGTAAGGCTGATGCCATTTACAGTAATCGATCCTTTTTCAATAATCAATTGGTTAAATTGTTCAGGAAATTCAAAATTGAATTTCCAGCTTCCTTTTTTGTCATTTATTGCGATACATTTTCCGGTTGTATCTATATGGCCCTGTACAAAATGACCATCCAACCTGTCATTTACTTTCAGGCATCTTTCAAGATTAATTAATTGGCCGGGACTCCAATAATTTAATGTTGTCTTTTTAAGAGTTTCTTCCACCGCGGTTACTCTGTGGCTATTTCCTTTTATTTCTTCAACGGTAAGGCAAACTCCATCATGACAAACACTCTGGTCAATTTTTAACTTAGAAGTCAGAGATGATTTGACCCAGAAAGTCTTATTGCCACCACCTTCTGAAATTTTCCTGATTTGGCCTTGTGTTTCAATTATTCCGGTAAACATAGCAGCAAATTAACCTATTTTCAATTTTCAATTTCTGTTTTTCATTTTGGTCGCCTATCTTTGCGATCCTAAAAAATACCGGAGGAGGTATATTAATTATGTTGATTATTGATTCAAAAGATTGCGAAAACATAGACAAGGCTCTTAAAAAGTACAAAAAGAAGTTTGAAAAGAGTAAAGTATTGCTGCAGTTACGTGCACGTCAATCTTTCATGAAGCCCTCAGTTAAACGCCGGGGGGAGATTTTGAAAGCAGTTTACAAACAAAATTTAGCCATCGGTAAGATCGAAAGTTAATTACCGTGGTAATATATTTATAAGATAGCTGCAAAGTTTAATAGCTTTGCAGCTATTTTATTTTATGGATCCAATGACCCTTCCGGAAATCCAATCCTTTATTGATTACCTGAAATTTGAAAGAAGGTATTCTTCACTGACTATTCGTGCATATAAAGTTGACCTTGAACAGTTTTTTTATTTTCTTCAACTTCAGTATGGGCAAATAAAACCAGAAGAAATAAACCATAGTTTTATCCGAAGCTGGCTGACATTTCTGAAAGAACAGGAAATTTCAACCCGAACAATCAACCGGAAAATTTCAACGCTGAAATCATTTTTTAAATTTCATTTAAAGCAGGGTACTATTCAACATACCCCGATGAGCAAAGTAATTTCTCCAAAAATCAGTAAAAGATTACCTGTCTTTATTAAAGAAGAAGATATTGCAAACCTTATTTCAAATTTGAAAAATAATTCTGAGGATTGGGAAAGTCAGAATTCAAAAATGCTGATACTTCTTTTTTATGCAACAGGTATCCGATTAAATGAATTAATAAATCTCCGGGAAAGCCAGATTGATTATTATAAAAAGCAGATTAAGGTTCTTGGCAAAGGGAATAAAGAAAGAATAATACCTGTGGGAAAAGAAATAATTGGACATATTAAAGATTACATCCAAAGCAAAAGAAAAGAATTTAAAAAGACAGATGATGTATTTTTGGTAACATCAAAAGGAATGAAGCTTTACCCCAGGTATGCATATAAATTAGTGAATGATATATTGAATGAAACAGTAAAAACCCTTGATAAAAAGAGTCCGCATGTACTTAGGCATACGTTTGCCACCCATTTAATGAATAACGGGGCCAATTTGGAAGCTGTAAAAGAACTACTTGGTCATGCAAGCCTGGCTACTACCCAGGTGTACACTCATAATACGATCGGGAAATTAAAAGATGTTTACAAAAGATCACATCCCAAAGCATAGATTTAACAGCCTAAGAACAATAAAATTTAACCAAATAATATTTGGAATATTTTTTATTTCGTATTAACTTCATAAGGAACCAAACGATAAGCCTATGTAACAAAACCTAAAAGCAAAATCAAGTTCTTTATTTATTAATTCACCTAAAAAATGCGATTGCTATGAATGTGAAGATTCAAACAGTTCGTTTCGATGCGGACGATAAACTAGTGGGTTACATTAATCAGAAATTGCAAAAACTTAAAGTATTCCACGACCGCATTGTAAAAGTAGATGTGTTCCTGAAACTCGATAATGTGATGCATACCATTAAAGACAAAATCGCAGAAATCAGAGTACACGTACCCCGTCACAATTTTTTTGCAAAAACAACCAGTAAATCATTTGAGGAGTCGTTTGATGATGCATTTGACTCCTTGTTAATTCAAATAAAAAAGAAAAAAGAAAAACAAGCCGCATAAATTCTTCAAGATCCCGACTCGTCGGGATCTTTTTTCTTTCTCATTTTCAATTCAATAAATAAGTTCAAAATTTTTCCAATTGGCAAATTCCCTTACCTTTGCTTTCCCAAAAAATGGGGGTAGTTCTTTATTGTTTCGACCGCCGTAGCTCTAAATAAAGAGGGGGTATGTTAAATGCCACTTTAGTACAATTGATATCCCGATAATTATCGGTAAGATTATTGATAAAAGTCAAGGTGGGATTGAAGATTGAAATCATTTACGCCACTTTAGCTCAGCTGGTAGAGCAACTGATTTGTAATCAGTAGGTCGTTGGTTCGATTCCGACAAGTGGCTCTAAACGGGCAAGTAGCCAAGTGGCCAACGGCAGCAGACTGTAAATCTGCCCTCTTACGAGTTCGGTGGTTCGAATCCATCCTTGCCCACTTTATCCTCCAAAGCTTTAGCGTAGGAGGAATAGTTCTTTCTAAATAAGCGGAAGTAGCTCATTTGGTAGAGCGATAGCCTTCCAAGCTATAGGTGGCGAGTTCGAGCCTCGTCTTCCGCTCTTGTTGAGGCCGACCACAAGAATGCCGGCTTAGTCAGCCGTTGTAGCTCAGTGGTAGAGCACTTCCTTGGTAAGGAAGAGGTCAAGGGTTCAATTCCCTTTAACGGCTCAAAAGATTTTTGAATCTCCGTTAAAGAAAAAGAATTCTTGTTTGGGATAGAGCATCCCGATTGGAATCGGGAAGGTCAAGGGTTCAATTCCCTTTAACGGCTCAATAGAATTACCGAATCCCGCCGAAGCGGGACAAACAGTACAAGTGTGCGACGCAACAAAAGCTTAATAGTAGTAATGTTGCTGAAAACATAATAAATAAAAATTGTAAACACAATCTAAAAACAGATAACGATGGCAACTAAAGAAACATTTAAAAGGGATAAACCCCACGTTAACGTTGGTACTATTGGTCATATTGACCACGGTAAAACAACACTTACTGCTGCAATTACAACCATTCTTTCAAAAAGAGGTCTAGCTACAGAAAAAAAGTATGATGAAATTGATGCTGCTCCTGAAGAAAAGGAACGAGGTATAACCATCAATACAGCTCACGTAGAATACCAGACGCTCAAAAGACACTATGCTCACGTTGATTGTCCAGGGCATGCTGACTATGTAAAGAACATGATTACAGGCGCTGCTCAAATGGACGGTGCTATTCTGGTTGTGGCTGCTACCGATGGTCCTATGCCACAAACTAAAGAGCATATACTGCTTGCCCGCCAGGTAGGTGTTCCCCGTATGGTAGTATTTATGAACAAGGTTGACCTTGTAGATGATCCGGAACTTCTTGAACTGGTAGAAATGGAAATTCGTGAATTATTAACTTTCTACGGTTTCGATGGAGAAAATACTCCTATCATTCAAGGATCTGCAACAGGTGCATTAGCTGGTGAAGAAAAATGGCTAAAAGCTATTGATGAATTGATGGATGCAGTCGACAGTTATATTCCGCTGCCGCCACGTCCGGTTGATCTGCCATTCCTGATGTCGGTTGAAGACGTATTTTCAATCACGGGTCGTGGTACAGTGGCTACCGGTCGTATCGAAAGAGGTCGCATTAAAGTGGGTGAACCAGTTGAGATTGTTGGATTGATTCCTCAGCCGCTTGCTTCTGTAGTAACTGGTGTAGAAATGTTCCGCAAATTACTTGATGAGGGTGAGGCTGGTGACAACGCTGGTCTGTTATTGCGTGGAATTGAAAAAACACAGATCCGCCGTGGTATGGTAATTTGTAAACCCGGTTCTATTACACCACATACGGATTTCAAATGTGAAGTGTACGTTTTAAGTAAAGAAGAAGGTGGTCGCCATACTCCTTTTTTCCAAAAATATCGTCCTCAGTTTTATTTTAGAACTACCGATGTAACGGGAGAAGTAGAATTGCCAGCAGGCACAGAAATGGTAATGCCTGGTGATAACTGTGCTTTGACTGTGAGGTTGATTCAGCCAATTGCGATGGAGAAGGGTTTGAAGTTCGCTATCCGTGAAGGCGGTCGTACAGTTGGTGCCGGACAGGTAACTGAGATATTGAAGTAAAAAAAGCTACGAGCTACGAGCTTTTAGCTATGAGCCGAAAGTTTTTGTCAAAGATTTATATCTTTGTAACATAATTTAAAAGCTGTTTCGGTAACACGGAATAGCTTTTAGCTTTCTACGGGCATATTTCAATGGTAGAATGAAGGTCTCCAAAACCTTAGATCTGGGTTCGAATCCTAGTGCCCGTGCTGAGAATTTTGAAATTGGGAAAAGTGCAATCTTAAAATTTCCCAATTTCCCAATTAGCAAATTTCAAAATTGAAAACATGAACAAGATTACGACTTATTTTAAAGAGAGCTACAAGGAATTGATGGAAAAAGTAACATGGCCAACATGGAGCCAGTTACAACAATCTACTATGATTGTTATAATAGCAACATTGGTTATTACTTCATTGATATGGGTGATGGATTTTCTTATTAATGGGGGATTAAAATTCATTTATAATTTTATATAAGAATGGAATCTGCAAATCAGCAAAATACTCAGCTAGCCGAGACCAAGTGGTATGTGCTCCGGGTAGTTAGCGGTAAGGAAAAAAAGGTAAAAGAATACCTTGATAAAGAGGTATCCCGAAGCGGCTGGGATAAAGTCGTAAAACAGGTATTTCTGCCGGTAGAAAAAGTGTATAAAGTACAAAATGGGAAAAAAGTTATGCGTGAACGTAACTATTATCCGGGCTATGTAATGATTGAAATTTCTGAAGGAAAACTTTCAGATGATTTGAGGGATACAATCAAGAACATATCTAATGTTATTCATTTTCTGGGCAAAGAACATCCAATTGCTTTACGTAAGGCCGAAGTGAATAAAATGCTGGGTAAAATGGATGAAATGGCAGAAGCAGGCGGCGTAAGTATGAGTGAACCGTTTATTGTGGGAGAAACGATTAAGATTATTGAAGGACCCTTTAATGATTTTAACGGAGTGATAGAAGATGTAAATGATGAAAAAAAGAAACTGAAAGTGACAGTAAAAATTTTCGGCCGCTCTACACCAGTTGAACTGAATTATATGCAGGTGGAAAAGATTAATTAATAATATTAAAACCTATTTTAGTAAAAGGCAATCTAATAATTCAGATTGCTTTTTTAATTTTAGAAATGCTCAAAAGAATTTTATTTATACTGGCTTATATTTTTGCTTGGGTGGTTTTTTTTGAAATTGCCCGTGTATTCTTTCTTTTTTCTACCTGGCAATATGCAAGCAGGGTTCCGGCTTATTTAGTTTTTCAAAGTTTATGGTATGGGTTAAAAATGGACCTTTCAATGGCTTGTTATATTGCAATATCCGTTTGTTTGTTTGCCATCGCAGGTTTGTTTCTTCCTTTCTTCCGAACCAGGAAAATTTATCTTTTCTATACGGGAATAATTTTATTTATCATTTTATTATTGATAGTTACAGATGCTGAAATATATAAAGCATGGGGAACCAGAATTGATTTTACACCTCTGAAATATCTTTTTTATCCAAAAGAAGTATGGGCTTCCATCAGCCATCTTCCTGTTTTTTTTATTCTTTTTATTTTACTTATAGTCTATATTTTTTTGCTACTTATTTTTAGAAATATTTTTATTAAAACACAACCATTATTAAATAGTATACGATTCAGATGGATTCAGTTAATCGTAACGCTTCTTTTTATGTGCGTTTTGATTGTACCTATCCGGGGTGGATTTCAGTTGTCTCCATTAAATCAAAGTAGTGTTTATTTCTGTAATAATCAGTTTGCAAACAATGCAGCATTGAATGCTTGCTGGAATTTTATGTATTCAGTCATCCGGATGAATCAATTGAATAATAATCCGTATGTGTATTTGACTGAACAACAGGCAACCGAAATAACAAACTCACTCTTTATTTCTGAAGGGAAAACTGAACAAGTAGTAAAAGATTCCGGATCAGTAAAACCAAACATTATTATTATTACGTGGGAAAGTTTTACAGAAAAGTCTCTGGCTGTAAAGGTTGATGGCAAATCAGTCATTAAATATTTTCCGGAGTTAAAGAAGGAAGGAATTTATTTCAGTAATTGTTATTCTTCAGGAGATAGAACAGACAAAGGAATCAGTGCCATCTTAAGTAGTTATCCTGCATTGCCAAAAGGGTCAATTGTAAATTATCCGGACAAAAATGCAAGGTTGCAGGGGGTAGGAAATTTGTTGGAAAAAAGTGGATATTCAACAGGTTTTTATTATGGTGGAGAGGCGGAATTTGCGAACATTAAAAGCTATATCTCTGCCCAGAAATTTCAAACTCTTACTACTAAAGAAAATTTTAATAAATCTGACATGAACTCAAAATGGGGAGCACATGATGGAGTAGTAGTAAAAAGATTACTATCGGATATTCCAACTATTCAACAACCTTTTTTTATTACATGGCTAACTATAAGCAGCCATGAACCATATGAAACTCCGATACCTTCTGTATTTAAAGAAAATGATAAACAAACCAAGTTTCTTAATTCTCTTCATTATGCAGATTCTTGTGTAAATGAGTTCATTCAGGGGTTAAAAAAAATGCCTTTTTGGGGAAATACAATTGTAATTATTTCAGCAGATCATGGTCATTACATGCCAATAACAGGTAAAAGGGCGGACGATTATCGGATACCTGTATTATGGTTGGGGGGTGCATTGAAAAAAACAAATATTGTTGTTGATAAAACAGTAAGTCAACTTGATATTGCAGGAAGTTTACTTACTCAGCTTCATTTTAAGGAAAATCCTTTCCGATTTAGCAAAAATGTATTTGATTCTTCGTCAAAGCACTGGGCTTTTTTTACTTTCAACGATGGAATCGGATATATTACCGACAGCAGTAGATTACTATTTGATAATGTAGGAAAGAGAGTTGTTTTTGAAGAGGGAAAAGTTAATAAAGAACAGATTAATAATGCAAAAGCCCTGGTGCAGATATTATATTCTGATTTTTTAAAGAAGTAATTTTCATTATTGCTGATTAAAATTATCCCAAAGGGATCCCTTAGGAACCGGACGATGAAAGGATTACGCAGCAATCAAAACCCAATTAAGGAGATGAACCTGCTATCAAAAAATTCTTTTTCAAAACCTTTTTCAATAAGGCATTTGCCCATATCTTTGCCGCCCCAATTAGTTCTTTCTTTGTCCGCCATAGTTTAAACGATGGCGGGAGAATGGAAATCCAGCCTTCGCCAAAAGCTACGGCTGGTGAAGAGGAATTTGGGAGACTAAGTATCCGCCAATGGCAGAAAAAAGTCGCTTGAACCAATAAATCAAAAGAAAATGGCAAAAGAAGTCTCTGGCTTTGTAAAGCTTCAGTGCAAGGGTGGCCAGGCCAACCCCGCACCTCCAATCGGTCCTGCTTTAGGTTCCAAGGGTATTAATATTATGGAATTCTGCAAGCAATTTAATGCCCGTACACAGGACAAAATGGGTAAAACACTTCCCGTATTAATCACAGTTTATTCAGACAAAAGTTTTGATTTTATTATTAAGACTCCCCCTGCAGCTGTTCAATTGCTAGAAGCTGCAAAGCTGCAAAGCGGTTCTAAAGAATCGAATCGCAACAAAGTTGGAAAAGTAAACTGGAACCAAGTGGAGGCAATAGCAAAAGATAAAATGCCGGACCTGAACTGCTTTACAGTTGAAAGCGCCATGCGTATGGTGGCAGGTACTGCACGCAGTATGGGTATTACAGTAGATGGTAAAGCCCCATGGGAAAATTAACGTGTTCGCCAAAGCTTTAGCGAAGGCGGATTGATGAAAAAATTAAAACGAATTACAATGTCATTCCTTAGTAAAAAAAGAAAAGTTGCCCAGTCTAAAGTTGATGGCAGCAAATATTATAGCCTGAGAGAAGCTTCTTCCTTAGTGAAAGATGCGACCACTTGTAAATTTGATGCTTCTGTTGACCTGCACATTCGGTTAGGGGTTGATCCTAAAAAAGCTGACCAAGCCATCCGCGGTACTGTAAAGCTTCCCCATGGAACGGGTAAAACAAAAAAAGTACTGGTGCTTTGTACCCCAGATAAAGAAGCGGATGCAAGAGCAGCAGGCGCTGATTATGTAGGGCTCGATGAATATGTAACAAAGATCGAAAGTGGTTGGGTGGATGTGGATGTTATTATTGCCACACCGCAGGTAATGCCAAAGATTGGCAAGCTGGGTAAAGTACTTGGTCCAAGAAACCTGATGCCAAACCCTAAAACCGGAACTGTAAGTAATGATGTTGCAGCTGCTGTTAATGAAGTAAAAGGTGGTAAGATTGCTTTCAAAATTGATAAGGCAGGAATTATTCACGCATCCATTGGAAGAGTAAGCTTTTCACCAGAAAAAATTGCGGAAAACAGTAATGAGTTATTGAACGCAATTATCAAAGCCAAACCTTCTTCATCAAAAGGAACTTACCTGAAAGGCATCAGCATGGCTAGTACAATGAGTCCGGGAATTTCTATTGACACAAAAGCTTTTGTTCATTAATAATATTTAAATCATGAATAAAGAACAAAAAAACGAAATTATTGAATTGTTGAAAGGCAAGTTTTCTCAATACAGTAACTTTTATGTAACCGATACAGAATCGCTGACGGTTGAACAGGTAGTTAAACTGCGCCGTGCCTGTTTCAACAAGCATGTTGAAATGAAAGTGGCAAAAAATACGCTTATCAAAAAAGCATTGGAATCTTTGGATACAAAACGTTATACAGGCGTATATGATTCATTGCATAAAGTAACTGCACTGATGTTTTCAGAAAATCCAAAGGAACCGGCACTTATCATCAGCTCATTCCGTAAAGAAAGTAAAGTTGAAGTGCCAGTATTAAAAGCTGCATTCATCAATGGTGATGTGTATATGGGTGATAATACTCTGGTTTCGCTTACAAAGATTAAAACTAAAAATGAGTTGATTGGTGAAGTGATAGGATTATTGCAATCACCTGCCAAGAGAGTAATTGCGGCTTTATTGAATAATGCAGAAAAGAAAAGTGAAGCGGCACCAGTAGAATAATTTTCTTAGAATATGTACCTGGCCGGATGGTATAAAAAGAAAGGCAGGAACAAATTTTTTTAATCAGACCGTTGGACCCCGATAGTAATCATTGGGGAATGAAGGCGGTAAAAATTTAAATCAAATGGCAGACGTAAAAGCATTAGCAGAAAGCCTGGTAGGCTTAACAGTAAAAGAAGTACAAGAGTTAGCAGATTTCTTAAAATCAGAGTACGGAATTGAACCCGCGGCTTCAGCAGTAGTAGTAAGCGGTGGTGGCGATGGCGGCGGTGCAGCTGCTGCTGAAGAAAAAACAGCATTCAATGTAATTCTGAAAAGCGGCGGAGCTTCTAAATTAAATGTAGTGAAGATTGTAAAAGATCTTACCGGTTTAGGATTGAAAGAAGCTAAAGATCTCGTTGATGGAGCACCAAAGAACATCAAAGAAGGCATTTCAAAAGCCGAGGCTGAAGAAATTGCTAACAGGCTGAAAGAAGCTGGCGCAGATGTGGAGATTGCTTAATTCTTCTACAATTAAAAAATTAATATCCCGACCAACGTGTCGGGATATTTTATTGTGTGGTGAGGTACGGGGCTATCTTTTTAAATAATTCTTCCGTTACCACCATCACATTTTTTATTTCTTCAATAGATTTAAAAGATCCATGCTCATTTCTATAGGCAACGATTGGGCTAGCAATATTATATTTGATATAAGGATGTGCTTTTAATTCCTCGAGTGTAGCTGTGTTGATGTTGATTTTTTTGATTGAAGGATTTTCAAGTTTCAGGTATTGTTTTATTTTCTGAAAAGTTGAGTCTGGTAAACCATAAGTTTCACCAACTTGATCAATCAAATAAAAACCTCCAAGCTTATCCCGGAAGGTTACAATCCTGGCTGCAAGTTTACTACCGATGCCAGGTAAAGAAATAAAAACAGAGGTATCGGAAGTATTAATATTAATTGCAGAGTAGCGAGACAGATTTATTGATGTTATCTTTGCAGACTCTGACGGTTTGGAACTGTAGGTCTCAAAATTCTTTGTTTCATTTTTTGTTTCAATCCTGATATATGTAGCCAGTTTTTCATAATCATCCTTACGCAATCCATAAATTTTTTGCAGGTCTTCCTTTTTGTAAAAATGCCCCCCTTTATCCAAATAGTTTTGAAGAGTATTGATCAATTTTTCTTTTAATCCAAGTTTTTTCCAACCTTCGGTTGAAAGCGTATTGGGATCAAATAAAAAAAGTTCACCTGATGAAATTTTTGATGAGCTGTTTTGAGTGCGGTCATACACATATGAGTTAACATTGTTTTCACCCTGATAGTTTTTATCTTGTTGTTCAAATTCCGGAGATTTTATTTCCAGTTTTTTTAATGCTGAAATCCATGATGTATCCTGATTTTGGTTTATTGAATTAACAGATTCAGATAACATCCCTGGCAAAAAAATAACAATGAGCATTATTGCAACTATTACCAGAGTTCCTATTCGCTCACTTCGGCTGAAATTCAGATAATCCTTTGTGAAATCTTGCCATTTCATGACTGGGGTTTTCTAAAAATACTAACTCATATAACCTCAAAAAATGGCCACTTAGTAGTATTTTCGGCCAGATTTTTGTTGGCAAATTTTTCTTGGCCGGGAAATTTAAATCCTTACCTTTGCCATCCTTTTTATTTTGCACAACAATTTTGACGGCCCAAATCATGATTAAATAATTGATTTCCACTGGATTTTCTTTATCAACAAAGAGAAACCCGTGAGTCATTTTTTTGTCCCGTCGCATCATTAAAACCGGTTTTTACATTTATGTCTTCAACAAAAATGAATCACAGGGTAGATTTCGGTAAAATCAAACATTTAGCTGATGCACCCGACCTGCTCGACATCCAGATTGAATCATTCAGAGATTTTTTCCAGTTAGAAACGACTCCCGATAAACGAAATGTGGAAGGGTTATTCCGCGTATTTAAGGAAAATTTTCCAATCACTGATACCCGGAACATTTTTGTGTTGGAATTCCTGGATTATTTTATTGATCCTCCCCGGTACTCTATTGAAGAGTGTATGGAAAGAGGATTGACTTATGCGGTTCCCCTTAAAGCAAAACTTCGTTTGAGTTGTAATGACGAAGAACATGTAGATTTTCAAACTATAGTTCAGGATGTATTTCTTGGAAATATTCCTTACATGACTCCAAGAGGAACATTTGTGATCAATGGAGCTGAAAGAGTAGTGGTTTCTCAATTACACAGATCACCGGGAGTATTTTTTGGACAATCCGTTCACCCCAATGGAACAAAAATTTACTCTGCCCGAGTGATCCCTTTCAAAGGAGCCTGGATGGAATTTGCTACAGACATCAATAATGTGATGTATGCATACATTGACCGTAAGAAAAAATTCCCGGTAACAACATTGCTTCGTTCCATTGGCTACGAAACTGATAAAGACATTCTGGAACTTTTTGGAATGGCTGATGAAGTAAAGGCAGATAAAAAAACATTGGCAAAATATACCGGCCGTCGGTTAGCTGCCCGTGTACTAAGAAGCTGGACAGAAGATTTTGTAGATGAGGATACCGGTGAAGTGGTTTCTATTGAAAGGAATGAGATCGTACTGGAACGAGATTCAGTTCTAGATGATAACGCCATCAATATGATAACGGAGATGGATGTAAAGAGTGTGTTTATTCAGAAAGATGATGTAGGTGGAGATTATGCTATTATTTACAATACGCTGAATAAAGATACTTCAAACAGTGAGTTAGAAGCTGTTCAACACATCTATCGCCAGTTGCGTGGTACTGATGCACCTGATAATGAAACTGCCCGTGGTATTATTGATAAATTATTCTTCAGTGATAAGCGATATGACCTTGGTGAAGTTGGCCGTTATAAAATTAACCGCAAGCTGAACATAGATGCACAATTAACACAAAAGACATTAACAAAAGAAGATATTATTGAAATCATTAAATATCTCGTTCGCCTTACTAATGGTAAAGCCGAGATTGATGATATAGATCACCTCAGTAACCGCCGTGTTCGTACAGTAGGAGAGCAATTATATGCTCAGTTTGGTGTTGGTCTTGCACGTATGGCACGTACGATCCGTGAAAGAATGAACGTACGGGACAACGAGGTGTTTACTCCAGTTGATTTAATCAATGCAAGAACATTATCTTCTGTTATTAATTCATTTTTCGGAACATCACAGTTGTCTCAGTTTCTTGACCAGACCAATCCATTAAGTGAGATTACACACAAACGCCGTATCTCAGCACTCGGACCGGGTGGTCTTAGCCGTGAAAGAGCAGGCTTCGAGGTTCGTGACGTTCACTATTCTCACTACGGCCGTTTATGCACTATTGAAACACCGGAAGGACCTAACATTGGTTTGATCTCTACACTATGTGTGCATGCCAAGATCAATGAAATGGGCTTTATTGAAACACCCTATCGTAAAGTGGAGAATGGTAAAGTAAACATGAAACAATTGATCTTCCTGAGTGCAGAAGAAGAAGACAGCGCTAAAATTGCACAGGCAAATTCATTGTTGGATGAAAGCGGAAATTTTACAGAAGAAAGGATTGTTAGCCGGGAGACGGGTGATTTTCCGATACTGGAGAAAAATGATGTAGAATACATGGACGTAGCTCCAAACCAGATTGTAGGTTTGAGTGCTTCTTTGATTCCATTCCTTGAACATGATGATGCCAACCGGGCATTAATGGGAAGCAACATGCAACGCCAGGCTGTACCATTAATTCGTCCTGATGATCCGATTGTGGGAACAGGACTAGAAGGAAAAGCTGCCCGTGATGCAAGAATCCAGATACATTCTGAAGGAAATGGTATAGTAGAGTTTGTTGATGCAAATGAAATTCATGTTCGTTATGATCGTGATGAAATGGAAAAACTGATAAGCTTTGAAGATGACCTTAGAATTTACAGACTAACCAAATTCATAAAAACTAACCAGGAAACTTCTATTAATCTGAATCCGGCTGTTAAAAAAGGTCAGAAAGTTAAAAGGGGGGATTTTCTAACTGAAGGATATGCAGTAAAAGATGGTGAACTGGCTCTTGGTAAAAATCTGAAAGTGGCTTTTATGCCGTGGAAAGGTTACAATTTTGAAGATGCGATTGTGATCAGTGAAAGAGTTGTTCGTGAAGATATGTTTACATCCGTACATATTTCTGAATATGAACTTGAAGTACGTGATACAAAATTGGGAGAAGAAGAATTGACTCCGGATATTCCAAATGTATCTGAAGAAGCAACAAAAGATCTTGATGAAAATGGAATCATCCGAATGGGCGCTCAAGTAAAAGAAGGAGATATCATTATAGGAAAGATTACTCCAAAAGGTGAGAGTGATCCTACGCCGGAAGAAAAATTGCTTCGTGCTATTTTCGGAGACAAAGCGGGGGATGCAAAAGATGCTTCATTGAAAGCGCCGAATGGAGTGGAAGGTGTTGTAATCGGAAGAAAACTTTTCCAGAGAGCCAAGAAAGATAAGAATTCAAAAGTTCGTGAAAAAGCTGCAATTGACAAACTGGAAAAAATTCATGAGAAGAATGAAATTGATTTGAAAGAATTATTGCTGGATAAATTGCAGCAACTACTGAAAGATAAAACCAGTGCAGGTGTTACAAACAATTTTGGAGAAGTACAGATTGGTAAAGGAGCAAAGTTTACTCCCAAGAATCTTTCTCAATTAGATTTTCATAATATAAATCCTTTAGGATGGACTGCTGAAAAGAAAGTTGATGATCAGATAAACACTCTCCTGCACAACTATAGTATTAAGTATAATGAAGAATTAGGTCGTTATAAAAGAGAAAAATTCAATATCAGTATAGGAGATGAATTACCTGCCGGCGTGTTGAAACTTGCAAAAGTTTACCTCGCAGTAAAGCGTAAGTTGAAAGTAGGAGATAAGATGGCTGGTCGTCACGGTAATAAAGGAATTGTTGCCAAGATCGTTCGTGCTGAAGATATGCCTTTCCTTGAGGACGGAACACCTGTGGATATAGTTCTTAATCCACTTGGCGTACCCAGCCGTATGAACCTTGGGCAGATATATGAAACTGTTCTTGGCTGGACCGGGCAAAAGCTTGGAACAAAATTCTCCACACCTATTTTTGACGGAGCTACAGTAGATGAAATTGCAGAATACTGTAAGCAGGCAGACATTCCAATGTATGGTCATACCTATTTATATGACGGGGAAACGGGAGTTCGGTTCCATCAGAAAGCTACGGTGGGGGTTATTTATGTTATCAAACTTCACCATATGGTGGATGATAAGATGCATGCCCGTTCTATCGGACCTTATAGCCTCATTACGCAACAGCCTTTGGGCGGTAAGGCTCAGTTTGGTGGGCAGCGTTTTGGTGAGATGGAAGTGTGGGCATTGGAAGCTTACGGTGCATCCAACATACTACAGGAATTATTAACTCTTAAATCAGATGATATCATTGGTCGTGCAAAAACTTATGAGAGCATTGTAAAAGGTGATAATGTTCCAAAACCCGGTGTGCCTGAATCATTCAATGTATTGGTACATGAATTACGTGGATTGGGGCTTGATCTGAAATTTGAATAAGAAAGCTGCGAGCTAATAGCTACGAGCTCTTTTAAGAAAAACATTTTTTAAAAAATTAGTGAAGAGCTCATAACTCGAAGCTAATCGCTAAAAGCTAAGATTAATATGGCAATGAAAAGAGATAATCGTCCGAAACCTACATTTTCAAAAATTACAATCGGGCTTGCTTCACCTGATACTATTCTTGAAAAAAGTTATGGTGAAGTATTGAAGCCGGAAACCATCAACTACCGTACCTATAAGCCGGAACGTGATGGATTGTTTTGCGAAAGAATTTTTGGCCCTGTAAAGGATTATGAATGTGCCTGCGGAAAATATAAACGGATCCGTTACAAAGGAATCGTGTGTGACCGCTGTGGTGTGGAAGTAACAGAGAAGAAAGTTCGTCGGGAACGTATGGGCCACATCAAACTTGTAGTACCGGTAGTTCATATCTGGTATTTTAAATCTTTGCCGAATAAGATTGGTTATTTGCTTGGGGTAAGCTCTAAGAAATTAGAAAGTATTGTTTATTATGAGAGATACGTTGTGATACAAGCAGGAATCCGTGTTGATAAAGGTCAGAATGCTGGTGACTTAATAACTGAAGAAGAATATCTCGATATTCTTGATGCATTACCAAAAGATAACCAGTACCTGCCCGATGATGATCCTAATAAATTCATTGCTAAAATGGGGGCTGAAGCGGTCCATGATATGTTGCAACGAATCGATCTGGATCAGTTGTCTTTCGATCTTCGTAATACTGCAGCAACAGAAACATCACAACAACGTAAAGCAGATGCTTTGAAGCGATTGAGTGTAGTGGAAGCTTTTCGAGATGCTAATACAAGAATTAATAACCGTCCTGAATGGATGGTCATGCAATATATTCCTGTCATTCCACCGGAACTACGTCCATTGGTTCCATTGGATGGTGGGCGATTTGCTTCTTCTGATCTGAATGATCTCTATCGTCGTGTTATTATCCGTAATAATCGATTGAAAAGATTATTAGAAATCAAAGCACCGGAAGTAATCCTTCGAAATGAAAAAAGAATGCTGCAGGAAGCAATCGATTCTCTTTTTGATAATTCAAGAAAATCAAATGCTGTAAAGGCTGAAGGTGGCCGGGCATTGAAATCACTAAGTGATGTATTAAAAGGTAAACAAGGTCGTTTCCGCCAGAATTTGTTAGGTAAACGTGTTGATTACTCGGGCCGTTCGGTTATTGTGGTAGGCCCAGAATTGAAATTGCATGAATGTGGGTTACCAAAAGATATGGCTGCTGAATTGTTTAAGCCATTTATCATACGAAAACTCATTGAAAGAGGTATTGTAAAAACTGTAAAGAGTGCAAGGAAATTGGTTGATAAGAAAGAAGCCGTTGTTTGGGATATTCTGGAGAATATTCTGAAAGGGCACCCGGTAATGTTGAACCGTGCTCCCACGCTTCACCGATTATCTATCCAGGCCTTTCAACCAAAATTAATTGAAGGTAAAGCTATACAGCTACACCCGCTGGTATGTACAGCCTTCAACGCGGACTTCGATGGTGACCAGATGGCAGTTCACGTGCCATTAAGCAACGCAGCAGTATTGGAAGCACAATTACTTATGCTGGCTTCACATAATATTCTTAATCCACAAAACGGTACACCTATTACCCTTCCTTCACAGGACATGGTATTGGGACTTTATTATCTTACAAAAGGGAAAAAAAGTACTGAAACTGAGGTGGTGCGTGGCGAGGATATGAGATTTTATAGTACCAACGAAGTGATAATTGCATACAATGAAGGTATACTGGATCTGCACGCATGGATAAAAGTAAAAGCAAATATCAGGGAGAATACCGAACTGGTAAACAAACTTATTGATACAACAGTTGGCCGTGTAATTTTTAATCAGCACGTGCCGGTAGAAGTTGGATTTGTAAATGCGCTGCTTACCAAGAAAAATCTTCGGGAGATCATTGGCGATATTATCAAAATCACGAATATTCCAAAGACTGTAAAGTTTCTGGATGATATCAAGCAACTTGGTTTCCGTACTGCTTTCCAGGGTGGGTTATCATTCAGTATTAATGACCTTGTAATTCCAGCGATAAAAGAAGAATTGCTTGAACAGGCAAAAAGCGAAGTAGATGAAGTATGGGAAAGTTATAACATGGGGCTTATCACTAACAATGAAAGATACAACCAGATAGTAGATATCTGGAGCCGTGTTGATACCCGCATTACTGAAACATTGATACGTGAAATGAGTATCGATAAGCAAGGCTTCAACTCTGTTTTTATGATGCTTGATTCCGGCGCCCGTGGCAGTAAACAACAGGTAAAGCAGCTTGCCGGGATGAGAGGATTGATGGCCAAGCCAAGAAAATCAGGATCGACAGGAAGTGAAATTATTGAGAACCCGATTCTTTCCAACTTCAAAGGAGGATTGAATGTATTGGATTATTTCATCTCAACGCACGGTGCCCGTAAAGGTCTTGCTGATACTGCGTTAAAGACTGCTGATGCTGGTTACCTTACCCGTCGTTTGGTTGATGTGTCACAAGACGTGGTGATCACTGAAGAAGACTGTGGTACACTTCGTGGTATTGCAACCAGTGCTTTAAAGGATAATGAAGATGTTATTGAACCTTTGAGTGATCGAATTGAAGGTCGTACTTCCTTACATGATGTTTATGATCCCCAAACCGATCAGCTTATTATTCATGGGGGTGAGGAGATTACTTCTGAGCTTGCAAAAAGGATTGAAGAAAGCGGCGTGGAGATTGTAGAAATCCGTTCGGTTCTTACCTGCGAAAGTAAACGTGGTTGCTGTGTCAAATGCTATGGCAAAAATCTTGCTACCGGTAATATAACTCAGAAAGGTTACGCAGTAGGTATCATCGCCGCTCAATCTATTGGTGAGCCGGGTACACAGCTTACCCTGCGTACATTCCACGTGGGTGGTGTGGCAGGTTCTGCTACTGTCGACTCCACATTGAATGCCAAATTTGAAGGCACCGCGCAATTTGATGGATTACGTTCAGTAACCGTTGAAAATAACGAAGGTCATAAAGTACAGGTTGTAATTGGCCGTACCGGTGAATTAAGAATAATGGATGTAAAGAATGATCGTCTGCTTATCACCAATAATATCCCATATGGGGCAACACTTAATGTGAAAGATGGTCAGAAAGTAAATAAAGGAGATGTGATCTGTACATGGGATCCATATAATAATGTAATTATTGCTGAGATAAATGGTACGATTAAATTTGATAATGTTATTGAAGGAGTTACTTACAGAGAAGAATCAGATGAACAAACTGGTCACCGTGAAAAAGTGGTAATTGAAACAAGAGATAAAACAAAAATTCCTTCATTAATTATAGAAGGTAAAGAAAACAGATCTTATAACCTTCCAACAGGTAGCCATATTGTAATTGAAGAACATGATGAAGTAAAAGCTGGCCGGGTAATTGTAAAAATTCCAAGGATCCTGGGCAAGCTTCGTGATATTACGGGTGGTCTTCCCAGGGTAACTGAATTGTTTGAAGCCAGGAATCCAAGTAACCCGTCCATCGTTTCAGAAATTGATGGTGTGGTAACGATGGGAGCGATTAAACGAGGTAACCGGGAGATTATTATTGAAGCAAAAGACGGCATTCAGAAAAAATATCTTGTGCCATTGACAAGACAAATTCTTGCTCAGGATGGCGACTTTGTAAAAGCTGGTTCAGCTCTGTCGGATGGCCAAACTTCTCCGCAGGATATTCTTTCCATTCAGGGTCCGTTTGCTGTACAGCAATATGTTGTTAATGAAATCCAGGAAGTATATCGTTTACAGGGAGTAAAGATCAATGATAAACATATTGAAGTAATTGTCCGCCAGATGATGCGTAAAGTAAGTATCCAGGATCCGGGTGATACTAAATTCCTTGAAGAAGACCTGGTAGATAAATTTGAATTTGTGGAAGAGAATGACTGGGTATATGACAAAAAGATCGTAACGGATTCAGGTGAATCCACTAAGCTGCGTGCTGGACAAGTGGCAAGCCTCCGCGAAGTAAGAGAAGAAAATTCAATTCTTCGCCGTAACGATAAAAAGCTTATTGAATTCCGGGATGCAAGTCCGGCTACTTCAGCCCCTACATTGCTGGGTATTACAAAGGCTTCCCTGGGTGTGCAAAGCTGGATATCTGCAGCATCATTCCAGGAAACTACGAAAGTTCTTTCTTCAGCCGCTATTCATGGTAAAACGGATGAAATGCTGGGATTGAAAGAAAATGTGATCACGGGACATCCGATACCTGCCGGTACCGGGTTGCGTGAATTTGAGAACCTGATTGTTGGAAGTAAGGAAGAGTATGAGTTGTTACAATCTACCCGTGAAGCAATGACTTTTGATGACGAAGAATAATCAGGGATTTATGAATTGTAGGTATTTCACAGATATTATTAAGGAGCAGACTTGCTCCTTTTTTATTTTCCGGAATAAATTAGTTTTTTTATTTATGAAATCTCTTTTTCCTGGTACTGTAATCCGTGATTCGTTAACTGTTTCATAAAGTGAATTGAATGTTTATATTTGCCCAGCTTGCATTGAGTAATTTGCATAAAATAATTGCATGAATAAAACTTTACTTACACTGAACCTGATTTTAGTGGCTGCTGTAGGATTTTTATTTTACCAGGTTTATTCTAAAAAAGAAAATATTGCCGGCAGAGCCATTGGTAAAATAAATGACAGCGCTAATTCTTCCCGACCGTTCAAAATTGGTTTTTTTGATATGGATTCCATAGAAACTAATTTTTCTTTGTTTAAAGAAATGGAAAAGGAGGTAGGAATAAAGGAAGACAGCATGAATGCGATAATCAACCAGATGCGGGCAAGCTTCCAGCAGGAATATCAAAAATTCCAGGGGCAACAAAGTAAAATGACTCCCGAGCAGGTAAATGAAGCGGGTAAACAGTTTAGCCAGATGGATTTGGATATCAAAAACAGAACAGCTACACTCAATCAGAATTACCAGTCTTATTATATGAATAAACAGCAGGAGATAGTTACACTGATTAAAAAATACTGCATTGAATTTAATAAGTCAAATAATTATTCTCTGATCATCGCCAATGAACCCGGGTTGGTCTATTACAAGGATACCGCATTTAATATAACAACAGAATTGCTTCGGGGATTAAATGAAATGTACGGGGTCAAAAAGAAAAATTAATCGTAAGAGTTTATCAAATCATTGCACCCGTTAAAATTTACCGGGTGTTTTCTTTCATTGGGGATATTAACTGAATTACTTATCTTGAACCATAAACCAACGCTATGGCAGAACAGGCTTCCTTCAAACAATCATTAGGACTTCTAGATTCCACGATGATTGTTGCCGGCTCTATGATCGGGTCCGGTATTTTTATAGTCAGTGCAGATATTACCCGTAATGTTGGCAGTGCCGGATGGTTGATTATTGTTTGGCTGATCACAGGGTTTATGACCATTACCGCGGCTGTCAGCTATGGAGAATTGAGTGGAATGTTTCCAAAAGCCGGTGGCCAGTATGTTTATTTAAAAGAAGCTTATAATCCATTAGCAGGATTTTTATATGGCTGGAGTTTTTTTGCCGTTATACAAACAGCGACGATTGCAGCAGTAGGTGTGGCCTTTTCAAAATTCCTGGCATATATGGTTCCCAGTGTGAGCGAAGAATTGGTTGCTTATGATTTTGGATTTATAACAATTTCTAATGCTCAATTAGTTGCTATCGGCGTAATCATCTTTCTTACTTTTATTAATACATTGGGTGTACACAGCGGTAAACTTATTCAGACAACATTTACCGTTACAAAAATTCTCAGTTTATTTGGTTTGATCGTTTTTGGATTGATGCATATGAAAACAGATGTGTGGAATACAAACTGGACGGATGGCTGGCATCTTCATGCTCTTAACAGTACGACAGATTATGTGACAGTCGCAGCTTTTGGGGCTATGTCTGCGGCTATGGTGGGCTCCATCTTCAGTAGCGATGCATGGAACAATGTTACTTTTATTGCAGCTGAAATAAAAAATCCTAAACGCAACATTGGTCTTGCACTTTTTTTAGGAACACTCATAGTTACTATTATTTATGTTACTACTAATATTATGTACACAGCAGTATTGCCTCTCAGTGAAATTGCCGGTGCAGAGAAAGACCGGGTAGCGGTGGCAGCTTCACAGGTAATTTTTGGTAACCTTGGAACAGTTGTAATTGCGTTGATGATTATGATCTCCACATTTGGTTGTATTAACGGGCTGGTACTTGCCGGCGCCCGGGTATACTATACAATGGCGCAGGATGGACTGTTTTTCAAACAAGCAGGAAGATTAAATAGAAATGCAGTTCCGGGATGGGCTTTATGGGTGCAGTGCCTTATTGCAGCCATACTTTGTTTAAGTGGTAAATATGGTGATTTGCTTACCATGGTTTCATTTGTAGTAGTAATTTTTTATGCACTTACTATTGCAGGAATTTTTATTCTTAGAAAGAAAAAACCTGAACTGGAAAGACCTTATCGTGCTTTTGGTTATCCTGTATTTCCGGGGATTTATATTTTGTTAGCGGCAATTTTCTGTGTCGGCCTTGTCTATACGCTGCCAAAATATTCTTTATGGGGATTAGGAATTGCATTAGCCGGCATTCCACTTTATTATCTGGCGGTATCAAGGCAGAAAAAAATAAATCATCATTAAACGAATGAACCAGTTGCCTTCTGTATTTGAAAGTATTGAAAAACTCAAAGTGGGAGTGATAGGCGATGTCATGCTGGATTCATATATCTGGGGGAAGGTAGAACGCATTTCTCCTGAGGCTCCGGTTCCAATTGTATCCCTGCACCACAAAGAAGAACGTATTGGCGGCGCAGGAAATGTAGCGTTGAATTGCAGGAGCTTGGGCTCGCAGGTTTTTATTTTAGGAGTAACGGGTGAAGATGAAGAAGCAATGAAGCTTGAGAAATTGTTAAAAGAAAATAATATTGATACATCTTACCTGGTAAAAAGTAAACATCGCATTACCACCAATAAAACCCGAATCATCAGCCGTAACCAGCAAATGATGAGACTGGATGCCGAAGTAGAAACTGATCTTGATAAACATGATGAAAAGGTTGTTTTGAATAAGCTGGCGGCATTTATTGAGCAGGAGAATCCTGACGTATTGATATTTGAAGATTATAATAAAGGAGTATTGACTCAGGCAGTAATATCAAAGGCAATAACCCTTTGTAAGGCATCAGGAGTTATTACAACAGCGGATCCCAAAAGAAAAAATTTCTTCAGTTATAAAGGCGTTGATATTTTTAAACCTAATCTTAAAGAAGTAAAAGAAGCTTTGAATATGTTATTTGAAGAAGCGGGTATTTATTTATTGAGAGATATTCACAAGGAACTTCAAAATCTTTTACAGCATACCATTTCATTGATTACACTTTCTGAAAAAGGTATTTTTTATCAATGGGAAGAAAATGCAGCTATTATTCCCGGTCATCTGCGCAGTATTGCCGATGTATCAGGCGCCGGCGATACGGTGATTGCTGTTGCTTCACTGGTTTATGCGGCTACAAAAAATGCACACCTGATGGCGGAAATTGCCAATGTTGCCGGCGGACTTGTTTGTGAAGAAGTGGGAACAGTTGCTATTGACAAAGAGAAACTATTCAGGGAATGCGAGATACTACTCGTCTGAAGATTTTAGTTCACCCTTTGCTGCTTTCTTAATCAGCCCTTCGAAATCAACAAAGACTTCAAAAAATATTAATATCAATGCAAAAATGAGTATAAATATTTTGCCCGCTCCAAAGCTTAGGAACATACTGCCTGCAATAACCGTTACCTGTTGAATAAAAATTCTTCCGTATGGTTGAAACATGAGGTAGCTGAGTGATGCGGTTTTGTATTCTCCACTTAAAATAAACTCATTTATATTTCTGAAAGCATAGCTTACAATAAAAACTCCAAGCATAATCATAACGTTGTTATCAACCAAATGCGGCCATTTATAAAAGAAATTAAAGAACCCCAAATTCTCCTTAGAAGCAATACCTGAAACAGAAAAGAATAAGCCCATTTGAATTGCTACAAACATTCCATAGTGAAGAAAAAAGAACAGCATAAAAAAAATAGCCGGCTGTTTGGTTGTTGTACCCTGGTTTTGCCAATCATCTTTTTTCTTAATAACCCCGGTAATGCCCATTTTCAGCAGCGTAAACAAGCCGATAATGATTGTTTCAAGGCAATATACCAGAAATACATCCTTTGCACTCCAGTTCAGGAACCAAACTCCGTAAACGGGAACAAGGTTAGCCGCAATCAATACATAATCGCTTTGTGTCAGTTTTCTTTTAAGTATATCATTCCATGTTGTCATATAAAGGAGTAAAATAATTAATTTCGGCTCTATGTCAAAATTCACTATTGCAGTTCATGGAGGCTCGGGTACAATTTTGCAGGAATGCATGACTCCGGAATCGGAAGCAGCTTATATAAAAGGATTGAATGATGCATTAAATGCCGGCTATAGCGTACTGAATAATGGCGGCAAGGCTATCGAAGCAGTAAAAGCTTCTGCAATAGAATTAGAAAACAATATTCTTTTTAATGCCGGCAAAGGTTCTGTTTTCACCAAAACCGGAACACATGAAATGGATGCTTCTATTATGGACGGAAGAAACTTACAGGCTGGAGCAGTAGCTTCGGTCAGTAATGTTCGTAATCCGGTGGAGCTTGCCTGGAGAGTAATGCAAAAAAGTGAGCATGTATTATTATGTGGGAAAGGTGCAGAAGAGTTTGCAAAACAAAACGGAATTGAATTTGAACCGGATGAATATTTTTTTTCAAAGTTTCGCTATGACCAGTGGCAGGCAATAAAAGATTCTGATGACACAGCATTGGATCATAATATAATTCCTGAAGTTTTAAAAGTAAAAAAGTTTGGTACTGTTGGCGCGGTAGCATGTGATATGCAGGGTAATCTTGCAGCGGCTACAAGTACCGGAGGAATGACGAATAAGCAATATGGCAGAATTGGAGACAGCCCGATTATAGGCATCGGTACTTATGCAAATAATAATACCTGTGCCATCAGTTGCACCGGACACGGCGAACCTTTTATTAAAGCCGTGGCTGCTTATGATGTAAGTTGTTTGATGGAGTATAAAGGACTATCACTTGAAGAAGCTATAAACGTTGTCGTAATGGATAAATTAGCGAAAATTGATGGAGAAGGTGGGATGATCGGTGTAGATACGAAAGGAAATGCTGCACTCATTTTTAATTCTACTGGTATGTATAGGGGATTCAGAAATAGCGATGGCGAAGGTGTGACGGCAATCTATAAGTAATAGAGCAAGGCTTTTAAAGCAGGGTGAAAATTATACCTCATAAATATCTCCCGCAACTTTTTCGCTAACTTTTTTTGGCATTAGCCATACCATGAATTTCGTAATTTTATTTATAAGGCCTATTGTTGTTTCTGCTTTTCCGCTATACATAGCATTAATGGCTGCTTCGGCAACTGATGCCGGATTCATATTAAAAGTTTTTGCAGCTTTCAATGCTTTGGCCCCCACTTTAGCCCTGTTTGCAAAATCAGTATCAGTAGAACCAGGACAGGCAACAGTGACAGAAACATTGGTGTTTCGCAATTCATACCTTAATCCCCGACTGAAGCTTTGAAGAAAAGCTTTTGATGCAGCATAAATATTTAATCCCGGTACTGCCTGGAAGGAGGTCTGGCTGGCGATATTCAGTATATATGCTTTTTCCTGATCACGAAGCATAGGGAGAAAATAAGAACAGAGTTCTACAATTACATTCATATTGATCCGCATTACTGCAAGATGTTCCTCCAAAGTGTAATTTTCAAAATGTCCGCTTAATCCATAGCCTGCATTATTAATCAGTATATGTATGTTGTATTTCTTTTCAATACAGCAATCATATATTTTTTTGGCTGCACCTTCAATTGCGAGATCAATAGCTATATAATTTGCTTTGATTCCGTATTTTGAACTAAATAATTCTGTAGTTTCTTTTAAAAGATCTTCATTCCTTGCAATCAGGAGCAAATCAGTTTTTCTGTTTGCCAATTCTTCTGCCATAGCCCTACCAATGCCTTTACTGGCGCCTGTTATTATTGCTGTGCCCATCAAGATAGATTTTAAACAATTTAGTTCAGTTCAGCTAATGATGTGCTGTTTTTGTAAAAAGGTGGTAAAAGGGAGTTTTACTTTTTTCATTTTTAGGCTTGTATTTACCAGTAATGATTGGAATGTACATTACCCTACGCCGGCTTGCTTCACCTATTAATGCAGATTTTTGTACTCTGTGCCATATTCGTCCATCATGTACAGTAAGATCTCCGGAATAGATGTCGAACCCAACTTCGCGGCGGTCAGTTTTATGATCAAGAAAATATTTTTTCCTGAAAAGCAACCTGAACATGCTTTGATATTGAGTACCGGGTATTACCCGAAGACCACCATTTTTATAAAGACAGGTATCTAAGTGAATGCCTACGTTTAACATGGGCATAATTCTCTGACCCTGAAAAAGATCCCTTGGGCTGTCGGTATGCCAACCCATCTGGCTGAAAGAACTACCCGGAATATTAATATAATTGTTGACCACTAATCCATCTTTTTCGTCTTCTGCCACACGTCCTTCATATGGGTACAACAATTCAGTCAGGCTTTTGATTCTTTCATCATTTAGAATTTCGTGCAGCGGTTTACTGAATAAGGACATAAAACAAAGACGCTGTATGGTTGGGTTTTCATTTTCATCCTTTCCATATTTAAGGGGTATGCCATTAATCAACTCCTTTTTTTCTGCGATCCATTCATTTTCCACTCTTCTTATTTCACTAATACAGGTATCCACCTTCTCAGAAGAAAGAAAATTCCGAAAAACGATAACACCATTTTTCTTAAAAAAAGTGATATGTTCCTTTGTCAATTTATTATCAAGATTAAAATCACATGTCCATTTTTCCATTTAGGAAGAAGTTTAGTTTAATTTTTATTCCTCAATTCAGACGCAATTTCAATAAAAGCTTATGCTTCATAGAGGCAATCATCCATGTTTGCATTTAATTAACATGATTTATATAACTGTTATGAAAGTTTGCATAAATGAATTACGAGAATACATTTATTAGCTGCAAGGAAAAATAATTATTTTTAAGTTATTATCAATATTGCTAAATAAATAGAAGGACTTGGTTCGGGAAGATACAATAAAACTCAATAGGAATAATAGAACTGTTCCAAATATTGTGACCATGAAAAAAATACTGTAAAAACCCTGAAAGATCTTATAATCGGTTAGTTTAAGATGCAGTGATATTAAGCCTGAGATCAGGATTAATGAATAAAGATAACTGT
This sequence comes from Sphingobacteriales bacterium, assembly GCA_023251235.1. Taxonomy (GTDB): domain Bacteria; phylum Bacteroidota; class Bacteroidia; order Chitinophagales; family Chitinophagaceae; genus VBAS01. The sequence goes on from JAHEZE010000005.1 coordinate 49,086, forward strand.
TGTGTAGAATTACGGAATGATAGACAAAACGTCGCAACAAAAGCTAAAACAAATTTATTCAGCTTGTAACATAAATTGCAGATCTGTTATATCAATAATGCCATCTCACAAACGCTTCCATTGCTGCATAGTGAGTAAGGCCGAGATCAGCATACAGATTGGCAGTGGCCGCATTTCTTTCTTCAGCCCGTTGCCAAAACTCTCTTGAATCACTTCCCTGAAACGGTACCATATCTTTTTGGGATTGGTGAATGAAGATGCCAAACCTTTTTTTCAATACCTGGTCTGGGCTCATGGGTATAGCCATTTCAATTTCTTCAACATTCCATTCCTGCCAGGCTCCTTTGTATAACCAAAGCCAGCAATCATTTATCCACTCATCACCAGCTGATTTAATTCTTTTCAATGCTTCGAGAACAACATTAAAACAAACGATATGTGTGCCATGGGGATCAGCAAAGTCGCCGGCACAATAAACCTGCTGAGGTTTTACTTTGCGAAGCACCTCCATGGTGATTTTCACATCTTTTTCGCTCATTGGTTTTTTTTCTATTATACCTGTTTCATAAAAAGGAAGATCGAGAAAGTGAATATTTTCTTCTTTGATTCCGACATAACGACAAGTCGCTTTGGCTTCACATCTTCTTATCAGACCTTTAATAGCCCTGATAATTGCTGTATCTGTCTGGTTTGATTTTTTATTGGATAAAAACTTTCTTGCATTGGCAAGAATTTTCCCGGATTTACTGGTGTCAATACCGGCAATTTCTTCAAAGCCAACAGTAAAATCCAGGAACCTTGTTACAAATTCATCTGTTACTGCAATGTTTCCGGAAGTTTGATAACCCACATGTACATCATTGCCCTGGTCGTGTAATCGTAGAAAAGTACCTCCCATACTGATGATATCATCATCGGGATGAGGAGAAAAGATGAAACAACGTTTGGGGTAGGGAGTTGATCGTTCCGGGTGTTCCGGTAAATCAACATTGGGTTTGCCTGCGGGCCAACCGGTAATGGAATCACGAAGCATATAATATACCTGCAGGTTTATTTCATATGCATCGCCCTGCTCTACTAAAAGGTCACTCAATCCGTATTCATTATAATCACTGTTGGTTAAACTTAATACAGGCTTTTTAAGTTTCAGGGCCATATTCACAACCGCCTTTTTAATCATCTTTTCAGTCCACTCACAGTCCCCCGTTAGCCAGGGCGATTTATTTCTTGTTAGTTCTGATGCAGCAGATTCATCTACAACAAAAATTACATCATCATGGTTTTGCAATAAAGATGCAGGCACATGATCGGTTTCTTCATCTTCCACTGCTTTCTTTATCACCGGGGCTTTGCCACTGCCCCAAGCCATCAGAATAATTCTTTTTGCTTTTAATATTTCACCAATACCCATGGTAATAGCAAGGCGGGGCACTTCAGATATATTCGCAAACTCATAGGCATTGGCAATTCTTGTTGAATTATCGAGTGTGATCAATCTTGTTTTGGAATAAATGCCTGAGCCTGGTTCATTGAATCCAATATGTCCATTATTACCAATGCCCAGTATCTGCAGGTCAATACCTCCTGCATCCTGTATCATTTTTTCATATTGGCGGCAATGCTCTTTGATATCTTCTTTTTTTACTTCTCCATTTGGAATATGAATATTCTTTGGATGGATGTCTATATGATTAAAAAGATTAACCCTCATGAAACGATTATAACTCTGTAAAGCATCATTGTTAATCGGGTAATATTCATCCAGGTTAAAGGTGATGACATTTTTAAAACTCAGTTTTTCCTCTTTATGCATCCTTACTAATTCTTTATACAAAGTTTTAGGAGTAGAACCAGTAGACAGGCCAAGGACACATTTTACTTTATTCTTCTGTTTTTCTCTAATCAGGGAAGCGATTTGTTTTGCAACTGCTACAGAACCCTGTTTCAAATCTGGATAGATTTTTACCGGAATTTTTTCAAAAGAATCAACCATGCTCATATTGTTATGGGTTTAGAACTTCGAAAATACCGAAATAATTGAGAACCTCTTGTCCCCCTTAAGGGGAGACTTAGAATGAAAATTTCCAAAAATAGTTGAGCATTGAAAATTATTCGGGCATTAAATGTTCAACACTTAATGCCGGATTTTCAATTTCTAAAGTTCGTGTGGTATCAAAGGCCCTCTTTAGGGGGTTGGGGGTTGTATTTCTATTTCATCCACAAACAACCAGGCTTTCATACCTGCACCGGGATTACCGGCAGGTATTTCACCCCAGTTCTTTGCTACTACTTTTATATAGCGGACATTATTGGCTGCAAATTCTACTTTCATGGTTCCTGTTTCAAGACCTTTCAGTTTCACATTGAAATCATCAGTTAATCCAATTGGGATAAAATCAGTTCCATTAGCAGAAACAAATACTTCGATGGTTAGTGGCCGCCAGATCCAGCTATCTGTCTGCCTCAGGCAATGAACTATTACATTCGAAATAATATCTTCTTTGCCAAGGTCTATTGTTGCTATACAATCAGTTCCGGAAAATCCAAGAAACTCTTTACTTCGGGATAATCCTTTTTCGTTTTGTATACCATTAACTAAAGTGAAAGCCCCGTCACCAGGATAATTTTTTGATGATTCATTAACAAGAGTGATTTTTTTACCGGTAGCTTTATTAAACCGGAAAGTTTGATAAACCGGGTTACCAATTGTTTTTCCATTAACCAAACCAATTGCTGCAATGATCATATTCCTGTTTACTAAAACCGGGGACACATATTTTTTTCCATCAATAAATTTAGTTTCTCCGGTATTACCTGCCGTATGTGTGATAAAATTTATTTGGGTTCCCGGTTGTCTGGTTTCCACTTTCCAGAGTATGCCATTATAATTTTCTGTCGGGAGTATGCTTGCTTTCAAATCAAAATATGCTTTACTATAATTTGTTTTCCATAAGCCATATCGCTTAAACTGGAATTGCAATCTTTTTTCAAAATCATTCCAGTTTCTTTTTTCTTTAGAGCTCCAGAGTACTTCACTCAATGCACTCAGGCGGGGAAAGATCATATACTCCACAATGCTGGTGTTCTTCATATATTCTGTCCATATACTTCCTTGTGCCCCCAAAATAAATTTTTCTTGTTTTTCATGCAATGCAGCAGGTATGGGCTCATAGCCATACACTTTTTCAAGGGGTAAATATCCGTCAATATCGATGCTGTCTTCATTCTCACTTTGAGAGTTGTTAAGGTAACAATAGTCTCCCGGCGTCATTATCACATTATGTTTTGCTTTGGCTGCTGTTATTCCTCCTACTTCACCCTGCCAACTCATCACTATTGCTTTGGGGGCAAGTCCCCCCTCAAGTATTTCATCCCACCCTATCAATATCTTGTCTTTACTTTTCAGATATTTTTGTATACGCCGGATAAAATAACTCTGTAATTCCTGTTCATCCTTCAACTTATTATCTTTTATTCTTTTCTGGCAATTAGGGCATCGTTTCCAGTTATCTTTCGGGCATTCATCTCCACCCACATGAATATATTTTCCGGGAAATAATGCTATCACTTCATCCAGTACATTCTCTAAGAAATTGAATGTATTTTCTTTTCCTGCACAGAATACATCATCGAATACTCCCCATGTCTGTTGTACCTGCTTTCCGGTTGAATCTCCATACCACTCACAGTTTTTCGGAAAATAGTTTATTGTTGGTTCCTGTGGAAAACAACTCAGTTCAGGGTAAGCAGCAATGGCAGCGCTGCCATGACCCGGCATCTCAATTTCAGGTACAATGGTTACAAAACGATCTTCTGCATACTTCACAATCTCTTTTATTTCTTCCTGTGTATAAAATCCGCCATGTTTTGTTTTATCATTTCCTGATCCCGGATAGGGGCCAATGATAGTTCCATTTCTCCATGCACCAATCTCGGTAAGGCCCGGATATTTTTTTATTTCAATCCGCCAGCCCTGGTCTTCTGTTAAATGCCAGTGGAAATAATTCATTTTATGCAGGGCGATATAATCAATATATTTTTTTATGAAATCAACCGGCATAAAATGGCGACCAACATCGAGGTGAAGACCGCGGTATTGGAATCTTGGTTCATCATTCACTTTGATGCAGGAAATTCTTATTGGGCCATTTTTAGTTGGTAATAGCTGAATAATAGTTTGTACTCCATTAAATACAGCTTCAGACGAGCTTCCTTCAAGCAAGATTGAATTTTGCTGAATGTTTAATGAATAGCGGGGGACCTGGTTGCCTTTAATATTTTTCTTTGCAGGAAAAAGTGACAATTGGATCATTGGTGATGCAGAGGAAGTGTGTGATATTTTCAGGTTTATCTTATAAAATGTATTTAAATAAGTTTGCAGAAACTGTGCAGAACTGATCAGCTCTTTATTTTCATACACGATAGTTACATTAGAAGAGACTCCAAACTCTCCGGGTAATAAATTTGCTGAAACTGGTTTCGGAATAATATTTATTTCCTGTGCTTTAACTGTAAGATTTGCTGAAAGAATAAAAGCTAAAACTATCTTTATCATTTCCGGTCTATTTACTACAAGAGTACAAAAAAGCCCGTTTAGAATTTCAAACGGGCTATTGTTTAATCAATTATTTTATTTTAAAACGGGTAACAAAATACTACTGCTGTATGTAGCATCATGATGAATCCTGATAGTGGCTTTTTGAAAATCAGTTATATCTGCTTCATAAATATTGACAAACTTCTGTGGGTTTCTGTCTGCCAGCGGAAACCAGCTGCTTTGTATCTGTATCATCAGCCGGTGACCTTTTTTAAAAGTATGGGCAACATCTGGCAGATCAAATTTTACTTTTTCAATTTTATCAGGTGGAAATGCTGTGGGGTTTTCAAAACTGTTCCGGTATTTGCCTCTCATAATTTCACCCCTTACCAGCATTTGGTATCCCCCCATTGGATAATTGCTACCGCCAGCCCGGCCTTGTTGTGCAACGGCACCCGGGTAGCTAAAATTATCCGGGAACACATCAATTAGTTTTACAACAAAGTCAGCATCTGTTCCGGTAATGCTTACCATAAGGTCTGCAACAACTGGTCCAGCTAAAGTCAAATCTTCGTTTAAAGCATCAGTTTGAAATGAGAGTACATCCGTTCTTCTGGCAGCAAAACGCTGGTCATCGTCCATGTAAGCTGCAGTACGGTCAAAATGTACATCCTCCGTATAAGGAACAGGATGTGCAGGATCACTTATGTATTCGCTTGCACTTTTTTTATCAGTTGATTTATCCCAGCTTAATTTTCCATTTGCCTGAAAAAATATTGGTTTACTTGCTGAAGTTGCCGGTGGCCATTGATCAAAATTTTTCCATTGATTTTCTCCGCTGAAAAAAATTGTTGCTTCGGAAAGCTTGGGATCATCACCTTTCCCTTTTAAATAATAATTGAAGAATGGTATTTCAATATTATTTTGATACCAGATGGATGTGTTCGAACCAAACTGAATATTTCCCATCTTACTTCCATCACGACTGCTCCACTGGCCATGACTCCATGGGCCCATCACCAGCTTATTATGAATGCCGGGATTTTGTTTTTCAATTGCCTTATATAAGTTCCATGCACCATAACAATCTTCTGCATCAAACAATCCACCCACTACCAACATAGCGGGTTTAATATTAATCATTGCATTCCTTGCATTTCTTGCTTTCCACCATTCATCATAGTTGGGATGTGCATATAAGTCTTTCCAGAATTTAATACTGTCGCCCATCAGCATAGCAAGGTTTTTTAAAGTGCCGGTTTCCAGGTAAAATTTATAGTTGTCTTTTATTTTAAAATCAAATCCTGATGGACCGATAGTTGTAGGCTTGGGTCTTGGTTTACCAAATCCTGAATAAAAAGAAAAGCCATCCATCTGGAAAAATGCGCCGTTGTGATGAAAGTCATCACCCAAAAACCATTCTGTAACCGGCGCCTGCGGACTCACCGCTTTTAATGCAGGATGACCGGAGGCTGCAGCCATTGTAGAATAAAAACCTGGATAAGATATTCCAAACACACCAACATTACCATTGTTGTTGGATAAATTTTTTACCAGCCAGTCAATCGCATCATAGGTATCGCTGGCTTCATCAATATCAGTATTTCCTGCCTGGCCGGCAGACAGGGATTTTTTATCTTTTATAAACGGGCGAACATCAACAAACTCACCTTCGCTCATCCAGCGGCCACGAACATCCTGGATGACGATGATATAGTTTTCACGTAAATAATATTTCCAGTGACTATTCCAGAAGCCTCTCCAATTATTTTCACCATAAGGGGCACAGGAATAAGGTGTCCTGTTCATCAATATCGGATGTTTTTCACTCATATCTTTTGGCATATAAACAGCGGTAAAAAGTTTAACCCCGTCTCTCATAGGAATAGTAACTTCTTTTTTAGTATAGTTTTCACGAATCCATAATGAATCCTGGTCGGTTTGGGCACTTACGAAAAAGGTAATCAACGAAAAGAGAAGGGCAATAAAAATTTTTTTCATATAAGTTGAATTTGATGGTTTAAATTTACTGATTCTGTATTCACTTTTATTTTTTTTATTTTTTATGCAAACAAATGCGGAAGTTGTCAGCCGGTTCTATACTGCATTTCAAAAACTGGATTATAAGACCATGCAGGATTGCTACAGTGATGATATTATTTTCAGTGATCCTGTCTTTCTTACTTTACATGCCGGTGAGGTAAAAAGCATGTGGGAGATGCTTTGTAAGAATGCAAAAGATTTTTCACTTACATTTTCTGATATAGAATTACAGGATGAAGAATATGCTACCTGCAATTGGGTGGCTTCTTACACTTTTTCGAAGACAGGAAAAAAAGTTGTAAATCATATCAAAGCATTTATGAAACTCAATGACGGGAAAATCACTGAACATAGTGATGCTTTCCGGCTGAGTACATGGATTGGCCAGGCATTGGGTTGGAAAGGTGTATGGTTTGGCTGGACAGGATTTATGAAAAGAGCTGTACAAAAGAATGCAAGAAAAAATCTGGAGAAATTTATGGTGGGAAAGCTGTGAGTCATTAGCTATGAGCTTTGAGAACTTAAAACCCGAAGCTCTTAACCCAAAACCCATAACTTTCTTCACTTATCCCTCCAGTACGCCATACTTTCCACTGTTTACATCATTGACTGCCTGCTCTATTTCTTCCCATGTATTCATTACAAATGGCCCGTAAGCAACAACGGGTTCATCAATTGGTTCTCCGGATAAAATTAATATCACAGTATCATCTGTAGCATCTATAGAAAAATTTTCGCCATCATTTTTAAATAAAACAAAATGATCGGCTGGCACATTTTCCTCATTTACTTTTATGCTGCCTTCAATAACTAATGCACAGGTATTATAATTTTTGGGAAAATTAAATTCCAGCGAAGCTTCTTTTTTCAATCTTGCATTGAATGCATGTAACGGTGTGAAAGTTGAAGCTGCTCCTTTTACTCCTTTAAATTCTCCGGCAATAATTTCAACCACACCTTTATCATCCGGAAGATTATATCTTCCCATCATACTATTTGTTATTTCCTGATACTTGGGTTTTGTTTTTTTGAATTTAGCAGGAAGATTGACCCATAACTGTACCATTTGAAATGCTCCGCCATTTTTACTGAATTCCTTTTCATGATATTCTTTATGTAATAATCCGGAACCGGCAGTCATCCATTGCACATCACCTTCTCCAATGATACCGCTATTACCGGCACTATCATGATGAGCAATTTTTCCATGATAGGCAATCGTTACGGTTTCAAAACCGGCATGCGGATGAACACCCACACCACGGGGTTCTTTCCTGGGACTGAAATCAACTTTGGCATTATAGTCCAGCATAAAGAATGGACTCATTCTCTGCTGATCAATAAGCCTGCTGTTGGGAAAAAAATTATGTACCCTGAATCCATCGCCTACCATATGTGGAGGAGGAGGGGCAATGATTGCTTCAATAGTTTTTTTAGTACTCATATATTTATTATTATACCGGAACTTCCATTAAAAGCAGTTCAGAATTGGTGTTTGCTTCTATTTCCAATTTATCTGCTTCCATAATTCCTAAACCATCTCTTCGGTTCAGCTTTTCGCCATTAATAGTTACATCGCCTTCAATTACGAATGCATACACTCCGTTTTCTTTATTTTTCAATTGATAAGTTGTGTGGAAATCCTTATCTAATTTACCTAAACTGAACCATGCATCCTGGTGTATCTGCAAACCACTATCATTAGTTCCTACAGGTGATACAATAGTCAATAATTTATTTTGTTTATCAGCGTCAGTAAAACTCTTCTGATCATATCTTGGCTTTACATTTTTTTTATTCGGGAAAACCCAGATCTGGAAAAACCTGACTTCTTTATCATGGTTTTTATTTTTTTCTGAATGTTGGATTCCGGTTCCGGCACTCATTATCTGTATATCTCCCTGCCTGATTATTTGTTGTGTACCCATATCATCCCTGTGCTCCAGATCGCCACTGGTAGGAATGGAAATAATTTCCATATTATCATGCGGATGGGCGCCAAATCCCATTCCACCCGCAACAGTGTCATCATTTAAAACTCTAAGTACACCAAAGTGCATTCTTTCAGGATCATGATAACCGGCAAAACTGAATGTGTGATAAGAATCCAGCCAACCATGATTTGCATGGCCTCTTGTTTCTGCTTTATGTAAAATAAATTTCATAAATAAATTATTATATATTTTTTTTCTCAACTATTTTTTCGGCCAGCCATAAAAATTCGCTTATAAAGTTGTGAATATTCTGATAGAAAGCCTGGTCAGTTAAATTTCCTTCTGCATCAAATTTCTTTTCTACGAAGGGAACTATCAGCAAACCCGGGGAAGCTATGCCAAATAAAGCAGGAATTAACTGAAGCAGTTGTTGTGATGCCCGGATACCTCCCAGTGCACCTTGTGATGCCGTAACAATTCCAAAAGGCTTATGCAATTGTTTTGGAAAATGGTCTAATAAATTTTTCATAGATGGCGAATAGCTGCCATTATATTCAGGAGTTAACAGAATAAATGCGTTTGTACTGAAAATTCTTTTGGCCAGCGATTTAAATTCTTCCGGTGTATTATCAATGGAAGAAAAAACTGTTTGAATAGCAGGAAGATTCCAGTCTTTCATGTCAATGATATCAACTGCATGCTTCGTGCAGGTTTGTAATTCTTTTTTTAAATGGATGGCTACTCTCCTGGTAATACTGTTAGCTCTTGAACTACCGGAAATAATTTCAATGTTCATAGTTTTCTTGTTTGACAAAATTCATTCCGTAAATAATTTCTATTCCTGATTGGCAAAATTGCGGCTTTATGGCAGATTAGCAATTGATCTATGATAAATGAATCCATTTTGTCAGGTTTAAATTGATAAATTTTAATGAATGCTTTAATTTGGCCCTTCTAATATTAAAACAATGATAAATCGCAGAAAGTTTATTCATGCTTCAGTTTTTACTTCATTGGCCGGGTTGACAAATAAAAGACTGCCGGCAATACAGGATAGGCAAGCGGTAAAAGGGAATCCGATTGTTATTTCCACCTGGGATGCAGGATTGGAAGCAAATAAAGGTGCATGGGAAGTATTAAGCAAAAATGGAACTGCATTGGACGCAGTGGAAAAAGGAGTGATGGTAACAGAATCTTCAAAAAATTGTTGTGTTGGTTTAGGCGCTAATCCTGATCGGGATGGGTTTGTAACATTGGATTCCTGCATTATGGATCATCAATTCAATTGCGGCAGTGTGGCATTTCTGGAAAGAATAAAACATCCGGTGTCGGTGGCAAGAAGAGTGATGGAAAAAACTCCTCATGTTATGTTAGTTGGTATCGGTGCGCAGCAATTTGCGGTTGCAGAAGGATTTCCATTAGAGGAACAAAAGCTTTCTGAAGATGCACAGAGGGCCTATGATAACTGGTTAAAAAAATCAGAGTATCATCCGCCGGCAGTTAATGTAGAAAACAAACAGGGGCATGGTCCATTTGCTCCTGCCAAATTAGATAATGGAGAATGGAATCATGATACGATTGGAATGGTAGCGATGGATGCAATGGGAAATTTAAGCGGCAGTTGTACCACCAGTGGTGCAGGATTTAAAATGCGTGGCAGGGTGGGAGATTCGCCCATTATCGGCGCCGGGTTGTTTGTAGATAATGAAGTGGGAGCCTGTACGGCTACCGGCCAGGGAGAAGATGTAATTCGAGTTGCCGGTTCGCATTCAGTAGTAGAATTGATGAGACAAGGATTATTTCCCGAAGCGGCTTGTAAAAAAATTGTTGAACGAATAGTAAAAATAAAAGGAGAAAAAGCAAAAGATATCCAGGTGGCTTTTCTTGCTGTAAATAAAAAAGGGCAGGTAGGAGCATATGCCATTCACCCGGGGTTTGAATATGCAATAAAGACAAATGAGATGGAAAAACTTGTGAAAGCTAAGAGCTGGCTTAATACTTGATTAAAATTTTCAATAATCAATACTCCATGTTCAATTCTCATTTAATTGAACATTGAAAATTGAGAGTTGAGCATTGAACATTTATGAAATACATTATCGAAATTGCTACTTCCGATTTTCTTACCACCAAATCTGCAGTAGAAGGTGGAGCTGATCGTATAGAACTGTGCGCCAATCTTGCTGAAGGCGGCACCACTCCTTCCTATGCTCATATAAAAAAATGCAGGGAAGCTTTTGATATTCTTATTTATCCCATCATTCGTTCAAGAGGCGGGGATTTTTTATATACAAAAGATGAGTTTGAGATAATGATTAATGATGTGAAGTTGTGCAAAGAATTGGGTTGTGACGGAGTAGTGATTGGGTTGCTGAACATGGATGGAACAATTGATATAGCAAGAACAGCGCAGTTAATTGAGTTAGCTTATCCATTAGGTGTAACTTTTCACCGGGCTTTTGACAGGGGCAAAGATCCATTTGAGGCAATGGAGCAATTAATTGAAATTGGCTGTGAAAGAATTCTGACATCAGGACAAAAGCCATCTGTTGTGGATGGAGTTGATCTGGTAGCAGAATTGAATAAAAAAGGAGATGACCGGATAATTATTATGCCAGGCAGCGGTGTAAGAAAAGAGAATATAAAAATGCTGGCAGAGAAAACAGGTTGTGTTGAATTTCATTCTTCATTGCGCAGCAAAATAAAAAGCCCGATGCAGTTTATGCACCCGGCTTTTGCAAACCCGATAGCTATCGGGTCTGAGGAGAGTTATATGAATAATGAAATAAGCCCCGACGAAGTCAGGGCTTTAAAAAATGTGGTGAATCAGATCAATTAAATTGATAGTGTTTTCATGTACGCGGCATCTGCTTCTGCAGCTTTCAATGGTGTAGTACCATCCCAGCGTTCCTGTTCAATAATAAAATATTGCACACCCGATTTTTTGGCAGTCTTTAATATTTTAGGATAATCAATGCTTCCGGTACCCACAATACAACTTGCATCTTTTTCTTTAGTATTTTTTGTCCGATCTTTAACATGACACAAGCGGAAACGGTTAGGATATTTTTTTAACCACGCTTCAATATCCTGCCCGCCTGTAACTACCCAATACATATCCATTTCAAAATCCACAAGACCGGCATCTGTATTTTTCATCATAATATCCTGAGGAAACTGCCCTTCCATAGCTGTAAAAGAATAATCATGATTGTGATAAGCAAAACGGATTCCGTTCTTTTTACAGATATCGCCTTTCTGGTTAAACTCATCTGCAAACTGTTTAAAATTATCCAGCGATTTTTGAGGACCCTTCCATGGGCAGATAAGATATTTCATGCCGATCTCAGCTGCTTCCGCTGCTTTCTTCTCAAAATCTTTGCCTATATCACAATGGCTGGAAATAATTTTCATTCCCAAGTCATCCATTTGTTTTTTGAATTCAGTGTGGCTCATTCCCCAAAACATTCCCTTACTTCCTTCAAAACTTTCGATCTGTTTATATCCATAGCCTGATAATTGTTTTAAGACAGCTTTCGGATCTTTTGCAAGATCATCACGGACACTCCATAACTGGATACCGAATTTTTTTATATTTTTCGCTTCTTCATTTTGTGAATAAGAAGCAAAAACAGATTTGGAAGCAAAACCGGCCATTGCCAGTCCGCTGCTTATTTTCAAAAACTCTTTTCTTTTCATAAAAATTGATTTTTAAGCAAACAGTTTATCACCTTTTTTATATGGCATTGCTCCGTCATATCTTCCCGGTACTGCATGATAATCGAAGCACTGTTCAAGCCCTGGCCTGGAAGTAAAGAAGCCCAGCAATGTTAATTGTTTTATCTGGCTGAAATAATGATTTGGTAAATTCTTATCCGTCTTTTTCTTTTCAGCATTGGCTTTTGCTTCTTTATCTAAAGAAATTAATAATTCTTTACGATGTGCGGCATCAGCTTTCATAAAGCCATGACCATGCATACTATTGCAGGCATCATCCAGCTTCTTCATTCCTTCATGGAATATTTTCTGATCGGGTTCTTCATAGCAATCATTTACCATTACGGTCATAAACTTTCCTACCTC
>JAHEZE010000127.1 GCA_023251235.1 Sphingobacteriales bacterium
AAGTTGGGAATGATTGTATAGTTATTTTTTTGATATAGCCGGATGGCAGCTGGTTGTTTTTTGCCTGTTTCCAGAATACATTTTTTAAAATTTAATTCCCGGCACCAGCCTTCTAATTCCTTCAATACAATAGTAGCGATACCCTGGCCACGATTATTTAAGGGTACATACATTCTTTTTACTTCCATGGTATCTTTTGAAAATTCTTTAATGGCGCCGCAGCCAACAGGATTATCCTGATCGTAAGCAACAACAACATAGTTCAGGGAATCTATTTTGTTGAATTGAGCATAGAATGAATGATCTTCTCCGTCAAGAATTTTCAATTCAGCGTCTAACTCTTTTACAAGTTTTTGGAAATTTTTATCTGTAGAAGTAGTTCTTTTTGGAATTATCATCTTTACATCAGTTGTCTCTTGTACAATTGTATTGCATTCTCAAATCCAAGATAAATAGCATCACAGATCAATGCATGACCGATGCTTACTTCATCCAGCCAGGGTATATGCTGTTTAAAAAATTTTAAATTATGCAGGTCAAGATCATGACCTGCATTAATACCAAGCCCAAGTTCCTTTGCTCTTGTTGCTGCGGCAACATAAGGCTGTATTCCCAATTCCCAATTCCCAATTACGTATTCCTTTGCGTATCCTTCTGTATAAAGTTCAATACGATCAGTGCCGGTAGCAGCTGCTCCTTCTACTATTTTAATTTCCGGATCAACAAATATGGAAACGCGGATGCCTGTTTTTTTAAAAACAGAAATAATATTTCTTAAATAGTCTTTGTTCTTAATGGTGTCCCAACCATGATCAGAAGTTAATTGCCCCAATGTATCGGGCACTAATGTTACCTGTTCAGGTTTAGTTTCCAAAACAAGATCAACAAATTTCTGTTCGGTGCAGTTGCCTTCAATATTAAATTCGGTGCAGATTATTTTTTTAATTTCCCGTACATCATTGTACCGGATATGCCGCTCATCAGGTCTTGGATGTACCGTAACGCCATCGGCTCCGAATCGCTGTACATCAATGGCTGCTTTTACTACGTCAGGATTATTTCCTCCGCGGGAATTACGAAGCGTTGCAATCTTGTTGATGTTAACAGAAAGTTTGGTCATAAGGCAAAACTACCGATTTGAAAAATACTAATATAAATTCTGCTTATTGTTCCTAAGCATTTCAGGAAAACCCCATTTTTTTGAAAGGGCATTTACCGCCATCGCTATTCTTTTGACTTTTGTAGTTTCTGTTTTTGCTGAATCAATCCATTTGCTGAAATAATTCTGATGTGATTTAGGTAGTGTTTCAAAATACTTTTTTGCCTGGGGATCATCTGCAAGGCATTCTATAAAATCAGCATTGGGTCTGAAAAGTTCATGATCTGCTGCTAATTTCAATTGCAGCATGGCGCCTTTTCTTTTACCAATACTTTTTCGCATTCCAGCATTTAATGGCATGATAAATGAGCCACCGCCCATTGGTAATAATGCAATTCCTTTTATGGAAAAATTATCCAGTTTTCCTTTTACACGAAAAGATTTTTTATTCCCTGGATTTATTTCCTCTGCAAGGTCAGAAGGAATTTCAACATAGGTCCAACCGGTTTTTTCCCCCTGCTGTCCAAATTGTTTTATAGTAGTAGTAAACTGAACCATCTGGTTAAATAAAAATAACTGTCCTCTTCCGGTATTGAAATATTATTTCCCCAAATCAATTTTATCAACCATTACATCCCAGTGTGAAATCAATAATTCAAAACGATGTTGTTCATCTTTTACTAATTTATCAAGATCGGGATATAATTCTTTTTTAAATGGAGTTGTAAGATCAGCATCAAAAGCAAGCTTTGCATTTTTAAAAACAAGAATCACTTTAAAATCCCAACGGGTGTCTTCGCCACTATGCAGCTTAGGCTTCTCTGCATTTACACTGAGAATATCTCCTTTTTCAATAGCTTTTTTCAGCAGCGGGTAATGATTGGTTTTCCAAAGTGTAATGAATTCTTCAGCATAGCCCCATTTCACTTTGTAATAATTTTCGATGATAAAAGATTCATCAGAAGTTTTGACGGGTTGAGCATGAAGATTGCCGGTACCCAATATCAGCAGCATTGTTGATATTATTTTGCAAAAGGAATTTGATTTCATGTTAAAGAGGGTTTCAATTTTTAAAAAAAGTTAGTGACTTGTAAAGATAAAAAGATACTCCGTAAATCATCTCTGATACAATTACGGAAAACGAGGGATTGCATATTCTGGGTTAATACCACAAATGACATATAAAAATAATCGCCCCGCAATAGGGGCGATTATCAAAAAAAATACTAACCGGATTATTTAGCCGGAGGGGGAGGAGGATTATCTGAATTCCAGCAATCCCTGAAAAGTTTCCATTTACCATCTTCCATTTTCCATAACACTATATACTTTCCCCGATCCAGTTCTTTACCGTCTTTACCAGCTAATGCCCAAACACCTTCTTCACTTAATAAATTTTCATATCCCCAAACTTCAGTTGTTATTAAACTGAAGTTTGTAAAACCGGCATTGACGAACCCGCCCAGAACACTTTGTATACTGCTTCTGCCAACAGCCGCTGGCATATTTGGCCCCAGTAGCTTAGCGTCCATGGTATAGAGATTAGCAACGCCGACGGAATCACCTTTCTTCAGCAATTCCATGAATGCTTTATTACCTTCCTCTACTCCTTTTTTGGCAGCTGTAAGATCAAAGGCTGGCTTAGTGTCTTTGTCAGTTGAGGCAGAAGAGCTACCTGAATTGTTACAGGCGTATAATAATGATGCAACTGAAATGAAAATAATAGCAAAAAAATGTGTTCGTTTCATCGTTTTAATTTTGGAGTTAAAAATTTTGATTGAAAAAGAAAGATACAATAATTCTTAAATATTTATTTATCTGATTTTGGTGAATTACAAACAAAGGATAATAATTGATTTAAAAAATCTGCTTCTGATGAAGAGAGTTTAAGGCTCATGGCCCGAAACTAATAGCTCTTAGCTGTTCTTAATACCTGTAATGCTCCGGCTTGAATGGTCCATTCTTCGGAATACCGAGATAACTGGACTGTGCATCGGAAAGTTCATCCAGCTCTACACCAATTTTTGCCAAATGAAGTCTCGCTACTTTTTCATCAAGATGTTTTGGCAGCACATATACTTTGTTATCATAATTTTTATGATTGTTCCAAAGCTCAATCTGCGCCAATGTCTGGTTGGTAAATGAATTACTCATTACAAAACTTGGATGGCCCGTAGCACAACCAAGATTTACCAGACGACCTTCTGCTAAAAGAAGAATGTCTTTGCCATCAAGATTATAAAGATCAACCTGTGGTTTAATGGTATCTTTTGTATGACCATAGTTATTATTCAACCATGCCACATCAATTTCAATATCAAAGTGACCGATATT
This sequence comes from Sphingobacteriales bacterium, assembly GCA_023251235.1. GTDB lineage: Bacteria > Bacteroidota > Bacteroidia > Chitinophagales > Chitinophagaceae > VBAS01. Next base: position 3,434 of record JAHEZE010000127.1, read on the forward strand.
ACATACGATCGCTTTGTCCTTCATACTGCGAAAGTGTTTTTCAGTAATAAGATCACGGCAACCGGAAGCAGTAACAATGATATCCGCTTCTTTCACGGCATCAATCATTTTCTTTACTTCAAAACCATCCATCGCTGCCTGCAATGCACAGATCGGATCCACCTCAGTAACAATCACCCTGCATCCGGCGCCTTTCAATGAAGCAGCAGAACCTTTACCCACATCACCATAACCACCAACCACTGCAACTTTACCTGCCATCATGATATCCGTAGCACGGCGGATTGCATCTACTAAACTTTCTTTGCATCCGTATTTATTATCAAACTTGCTTTTAGTTACAGAGTCGTTTACGTTAATAGCAGGAACAGGCAGGGTTCCTTTTTCCACTCTTTCATAAAGGCGGTGAACACCGGTAGTAGTCTCTTCTGAAATTCCTTTCAGGTGTTGAATCAGTTCAGGATATTTATCCAATACCATATTTGTTAAATCGCCACCATCATCAAGTATCATATTCAAAGGACGGTCAGCGCCTCCAAAAAATAATGTTTGTTCAATACACCAATCAGCTTCTTCAAGATTTTGTCCTTTCCAGGCAAATACACCGATTCCTGCTGCGGCAATAGCAGCGGCGGCATGATCCTGTGTAGAAAAAATATTGCAGGAACTCCATTTCACTTCAGCGCCTAACTCAACTAAAGTCTCAATCAATACTGCAGTTTGAATAGTCATGTGAAGACAGCCTGCAATTCTTGCACCCTTTAAAGGTTTATTTGAGGCATACTCCTTGCGAATAGCCATCAGCCCGGGCATTTCAGCTTCGGCCAGTTTAATTTCTTTGCGGCCCCATGCGGCGAGGCTCATGTCTTTTACCTTGTTAGGTATGCTCAGATCAATTTTTTGTGAAATGGTTGACATGGTATTTATTTTATTTGAAAAGTAAAGATAAAATTTCAGGATAAAACTACATATATTTAATTAATTTTGGAATAAAGTACCTAATATAGAGTTTATTTAAGAATAAAAACCAAGTATTAAATGATTAAGCCAATCCAAAAAGCCGAATCCACTGTCACTCATTTTGCACCTGATGAAAAAGATCTCGCTATTTTAAGACTGTTGCAGCAAAATGCAAGGATAACTGTAAAGGAAATTTCCGGGAAAATTCATTTAAGCACAACGCCTGTGCATGAACGCATCAAACGCATGGAAGAAGCCGGTGTGATTAAGCAATATGCCGCATTGGTGAATCACGCAAAAGTAAAAAAAGGTTTGATGGTGATTTGCTACGTGTCTTTAAAACAGCACAATAAAAATGCGGGTGCAAAATTTATAAAAACAATCCACGAGCTGCACGAAGTAATTGAGTGCTACAATATTTCAGGTGAGTTTGATTTTATGCTTAAAGTGGTCGTCGAAAATATGGATGCCTATTACGATTTTCATGTAAACAAATTAAGCCAGAGTGAAAATATCGGTCATGTGCAAAGTGTATTTGTAATGGGTATCATCAAGCAAACGCATGTGCTGGTACATTGAGACTTAAATTTTTTTGTGCCAAAAAAACACAATTATCCCCTTTAAATCTGTAATTTGTTTCGTTCTTATTGATGTTAATTTGCAAATAATTAAACAAGAAAGCAACGGATAATATTTTTTATCCGTCATTCATAAAGTTTATAAATTAGGCGTATGAAAAATAGAATCATTTTTTTGCTTGCAGTCACTGTTTTTTCCCTTTCCGGCGATATAATAGCTCAAAAGGGAAAGACTAAAAAAGACGAAAAATTTGATCAGAAACTTCTTTGCCCGTTTGAGCACGGTACGGGGCGTGAACCCAAGGAAGCATTTACCTGGGATCCGCCGGATAAAAAAGTGATAATGGTCAGCCAGGTTGATACAGCTCTCAGGAGTTGTATTGATGCAAAGGTGTTAAGTGTTAATCCCACCGAAGATGGCCGTTTTGAAATGGTGATCTATTACAAAGAATATTATTTCTGGTATTATGGAATCACTAAAGCATTGGCTAATGTAAACCAAAATGTAAAAGCCGGACAGGTGTTGGGCACTTATAAATTCGGACAGGAAATGGAATTCCGTATGTTTAAAGATGAAGAGCCAATAGATTGCCGGGAATTTCTGGAGTGTAAACCATCGGAATAGAAAAAGGATGGGGGGAATAAATGGAAGCAACCAGTAATTTTTTTTAAAAAGAAGTTACAATGTATGTATATGATACAGTTTCTGAGGCAATAAACGATCTGAAGAAAAGAGGATACACGTTGGATTTTAACCTCGAAGAAAATTGTATTATCTGTAATCATGAAAAATTTGAACCATTGGATTTTGAAATAACAGAAGTATACAGATTTGAAGGCGATAGTGATCCTGCTGATGAAGCAATTGTATATGCCATTCAATCCAAAACCGGAGTAAAAGGTGTCTTAGTAAATGGCTATGGTATTTATTCCGATCCAATAAGTGATGATATGGCTAAAAAATTAAACACATTTAAAATTTAATATGATTATTAATTTAAAAAAATATTTTTTGCTTTTATTTCTATTGGTGACAGTGGTTTTTGTACAGGCACAGTCTGATAGCCTTGTACTAGCTTGTCCATTGGCAAACGGAGGGCCGAGAGTCATCAGGGCAAGCGATAAAGATTACCAGAAATCTTCGGAATATGGTGTTATGTTTATCAGCAAAACAGATACGCTGGTACAGGCTGTACACGATGCCCAGGTGGTTATTGTGGTAAAAACGGATGATGGAAAATATGATGTGGTGCTGCAGTTCAAGGGATATTATTTCTGGTATGCAGGTATAATTGTTCCAAAAGTTAAACAAGGCATTAGGGTTAAAACAGGAAATATAATCGGCACTTATAAAACCGGCGACCTGATAGAATTATTGATGTACCTGCAGGAAGAACCGGTAAATCCAAGAAAATATTTACAGTGTAAATAGGTTTTATTATTTACGGTAGAGGATGTAAGTATATTTTTTTGATCAAACTTTAACCCCAAACCTAAAGTATTACTTCTCAAATCTTCTTTTCCATAACAAAATCATTCATAAAAAATCCATTGCCAATATCAAAATATGCCATCTCAATAACTCTAAATCCCAGTTTCTCATAAAAATCTTTGGCTTTATTATACCGGTTTACCTGCAGTTGAAGTGATTCGGCGCCTTGCTTTTTTATTTCATGAAGGATATAATCAATCACGAACCGTCCCGTGCCTTTTCCCTGTTGATTTGTTAGTATATAAATTTTATGAAGCTTCCATTTTTGCGGAGCGGTTTCACTAAAAGAGGCAAAACCCACCGGCTCTTTGTTATCATAAACAATAATAAAGTAGCAGCCTTCTTCTTTCATCTGTTTTGTCAGCGATTTCTCACTGTACATTATCTCCAGCATAAAATCAATCTGTTCCTGTGATAATATGGAAGCATAGGTCTCCGGCCATATACGGAAGGTAAGTTCACGGATAAGCTGAATATCTCCGGCACCTGCTGTTCGGATTTCAAACATGCTGATCGTTATTAAAAAGTTGTTTTGATAATTGCTGATGAATCCTGATTTGCTTCCTGCTTAATCGAATGGCAACTATAAATGATGCGAGAGCTCCTGCAAATAATAATCCATCTGAAATATATTTTTTCACTTCAGGACTTTCCTGCAGAAAAAGGAAGTAATCAAAAGCGCCATGAAAGAAAACTGCCCAGAACAAACCGGTAAGTAAATAACGAAAACTATTTGCCCTGTCAAATTTTGCTTTGCCCACAAAGTAACCCATCAATATTGCAAAAGTGGCATGAGCAGGCACACTCAGGAACATTCTTATAAAAACAGCTTTGTATCCATAAATAAATACATAACTAATATTTTCAATAGTGGCAAAGCCCATGCTTACCATTACGCTGTAAACAATTCCATCCAGCGGCTCATCAAAACTTTTTCGGGTATAACAAAATGTGCGAAGCACAAGAAATTTACTTAACTCTTCACTTAATGCTACCACACCAAAAGCAAAAATGCCGGTATGCAGTATGCCGTTATTAAATAGGGGCTTCAGGCCGGTTTCAATAATAAAAGGAGGAATAATAGTAAGCACTCCCAGTAAAAAGCTGGCAAACAAAAGCCATTTGGGTTCCTTGTTATAAATGTCTTTCAGGAAAATATAAATGCAGATAGCCAAGCCGGGAGCTATTGACAATGCCAGAAGAGCCATAACTTTTCTTTGGCGAAAGATAAGAAAACAAAGTGGGCGTTAAAAACAGAGGTTTTTTTTCTGTTATTGATGCAGTATTACTTCGGCATAATGTAAAATAAAAAACCCCGGCATCAATTAACAGGGATTTTTTTGCAAATCAGATTTGATTTAT
>JAHEZE010000181.1 GCA_023251235.1 Sphingobacteriales bacterium
TTTTCTTCATTGCGGATATGCGATGCATAAACACCATTGTATTGCGCTGCTGTTTTTGCAAGGCCAATTACTTCTTCCGTATTGCTGTACATGCCGGGTAAATAAATAAGACCAGTTGATAAACCCACAGCTCCATCTTTCATGGCTTGTGCAACCAGGGCTTCCATTTTTTTCTGTTCTTCAGGAGTTGCCAAACGATTATCTAATCCCATTGCTAAACCACGAACAGTATTATGACCCACCAGGGAAGCAATGTTGATAGATGTTTTCATACTATCAAGCCGCCAGAAAAAGTTTTTTAAATTATCGGCTGAACCTCCGCAGTTACCTGTAATAACAGTGGTAACACCATCATATATATAATTATCTGCGGTGGGCCTTTCAAATACTCCATTTTCAATATGTGCATGCACATCAATAAACCCGGGAGCGATGATCAGTCCTTTAGCATGAATAATTTTGGGTGCAGTGACATTATTAAATTTTCCGATAGCGGCAATCTTTCCATCTTTTACCGCTACATCACCATAGTACCAGCTATTACCGGTACCATCAATTATTTTTCCATCAAGAATAATTATGTCGTATTGCTGTGCAAAAGCAAATACGGGGAACAGCAAAGAAATAAGGATACTCTTTTTCATAAACAGTTATTAGTTCACGTGATTTTTTTGAAGTTATTCAACTTTTTTCATTTCTCCTTTTTGGCCCATATTCAGGAACCATGTTTTTATCACCTTTCCATTACTGTCAACTTCAAATTCAATCTGCCTGTCCGTACCATCCGCATAAAAGAATTTTGTGATTGATTCCGGTTTTAGTTCAATATCGGGTGTGCCATTGCGATGACGATAGAGTTTACCATCTTTTTTCAGAAACTGCATAGTAAGGCCGGCATTGTATTTCCCAACATAATTAAAAAGTATTGACGTGTCGATCTTTACTTCTTTATGCTGGTATGGCATCACAAGTGCTTCATCATTAAGTATGGATTCAACAGCAGCCCGGAAGAAAGGAATTGCGGACTCATTATTTGAAAGTATAATGATTGTCTCATCTATATCAGTACGGCGAACGATCAGGGTACGGTAACCCGGCCATCCGCCTGAATGAGAAATAACTTTTCCTTTATCTGATTTTGGTTGTACGGCTACACCAAATCCATAATAAGATGTTGAGTCGGTAGGTGAAGTCCGGACTAAAGGAGAAAGCATTTCATCAAGAGCGGCTTTACTTACAAGATTATTTGAATACAAGGCCCTGTCCCATTTAAACAGATCACCGGTTGTAGAATTCACACATCCATCACCTACAATGCCGTCGAGGTAATAAACCATATCAAATTTGGAAAGGCTGTCGGGTAAAATATATCTTTTCAGACTGTCGGCATATACATAGCCCAATGCATAGTTGTCCGGGATTTTTTTTGTACTGCGCCGGGTGTTATATATATATGTATGCGTCATGCCCAGTGGCTGAAAAATATTTTTAGCCATAAAATCATTATAACTCATCTCCGATACTTTTTCGATTATAGATGCGAGCAACGCAAAACCGGTATTGCTATACTGCCATTTGCTTCCGGGTTTAAAAAACAACGTATCTTTTAATTTCTCCAGCATGTCAACCACATCTTTATTGAAAGCGATCTTTTTTCTATCCCAGTTTTTTTCAAACTGGTCTTCGTAAGAAGGAAGACCGGAAGTATGCGTTAATAAATTTCTTACGGTAATGTTATCATAAGGTAGATTAGGAAAAAACTTTTTGATATTGTCATCATAACTGAGCAAACCCCTTTCCTTGCAAATCATAATGCCCATAGCAGTGAATTGTTTTGAAACAGAAGCCAGCTCAAACACCGAATTATCATTCAACATTCGTTTCGTGTTATAATCTGCATATCCGAGTGCCTGCTGGTAAACAGGCTTTCCTTTTTCAGCTACAAGAATATTTCCGTTGAACTGAAAATATTTGTTCTGCCCTGTCATATATTGCTGCAGCAATTGCGCATGATCTTTTTGTGCAATTACTGCAACCGGGAAAAGCAGAAGGAGAATAAGTTTTTTCATTTTGTAAATTTTATTGAAGATGATATTCTTTTTTCATGATGTTAAGTAATTTTTCCCCTTCACCAATGAGCCCTTTTACTTTATTCTGGAGTACTATGTTGGAAGATTTCATGCTGTGAAGTGAGCCGTTAAAGTCAGGAAGAGTAGCCAATGCAGTGGGTAGTAAAGTTACATTGGATGGCGGTTCATGAATAGCACTCAAACTGTCTATCATCATGTCCATCACTCTGCCGTCAAAAATTCTATATACATGCGGCAGGCATTGTAACATGTAAGTGTTTTCCCTGTCTTCAGTCATACCCAGGTCCCGCACTATGGCGTCATATAAAACGATAGCGTCTGTAACCTTTTGTTTCCTGATCAACCTCATATTGCCGCCGTTTTTAAGTTGTTGAATTGTTCTGTCGTTATAAGTAAAAATTATAGGGGAAAGACGTTGGATATGCCGGCTGAAATAATATAGTCTTGATATAAATTTATCT
>JAHEZE010000043.1 GCA_023251235.1 Sphingobacteriales bacterium
TTGTTGTCATTACCGCATTGGCCAAAGCAATTCCTAAAATTTTACCGGTATAATTAAATATTTCTATAGCAAGTTTATCTCCTTCAACAGCTGCTGCATAAACAGCTTTTGAATCAAGTTTATCGGCAGGGACTTTTCTGAGTAAACTTTTTTCCTTGCTCTTTTTTAATAATTCTATTGCAGTCAGGCGTAAGCCCGTTGCCGAAGCATAACTTTCCAGTGATCCTTTTTTACCGGTTCCCTGGTGCAGTCTTCCGTCCGGTATTACAATTGTATGTCCTAACTCGCCGGCAAATCCATCATGTCCGTAAATGAGGCTTCCGTTGGCAACTATACCACTTCCTACACCCGTTCCCAAAGTGATCATAATAAAATCTTTCATTCCCTTTGCGGCACCATACATCATTTCACCAATGGCTGCAGCATTTGCATCATTAGTCAGTGTTACAGGAAGCTTGAATTTATCTTCAATCATTTTAGCAAGAGGAATAATTCCTACCCATGGAAGATTAGGGGCATACTCAATGGTACCGGTATAATAATTCCCGTTAGGTGCCCCAACTCCAATCCCTTTTATCCGGCCTGTGCCACCTGCATTTTTAATCAGCTCAGAAACCAATTCGTATAATTCATCAATGAAGGGTTCAACTTCCTTATGCTTTTTGGTTGACATTTCTCCTGAGAAAAGTACATTGCCATCACGGTCAACAATTCCAAATTTAGTTCCTGTACCGCCAATATCAATACCAATGGCAAGTTGTTCAAATGCAGATGTAGTTGTTGTAGCCATTTTATTCTGAATTTATTATTATCTTAAAAAAAGCCCTGAAGAAAATGTTCAGGGCTATAAAATTACAATGAATAATATGTATTAATGACCACTTGAAATTTGCTGGTCAAAGTCGAGACCTTGTGCCTTTAATACATTTCTTGTTTTCCAGGCATGCCATGCCAGGTACAAAAAACATGCAACCGCAAGAAAATAAGATGGGTGTATTCCTATACTTGTATCAGCCAACGCTCCCTGTGTTGGAGGAATAATAGCACCCCCCAGGATCATCATAATCAGAAAGGAAGATCCTTCACTGGTATACTTTCCTAACCCTGCCACAGCCAATGAGAAGATACATGGCCACATAATAGAACAGAACAATCCTCCACTCATAAAGGCATAAATAGTGGTCATACCAGAGCTAAGCATACCAATGAGCATGGCAATAGCTGCAAGGATAGAAAGTGTAAGAAGTGTTTTAACCGGCTTTTCCTGCCCGAAAAATATTCCGGCAATCAATACGGCAATACAAATGATGTACAGGTAAAGGTTATTTATTTCATTTCCTCTTACAAGATTTACAATTAAAATAAGTGCAAAAGCAACTATTGGAACAACAATCGTCAATATCTGGCGGGTTACTTTCTTTAAATTAAATACTGAAATAGCCCCCGTCCAGCGGCCAATCATTAAACTTCCCCAGTATAATGAGATAAAGGGAGAAATATACCTTTCGTTCATTGAACCAAACTCAGGAGACTTTAATAAGGCCCCCATATTACTCTGAATAGTAACTTCCACGCCGACATAAACAAAAATGGCTACCATTCCCAATACCAGTTGTGGGTATTGCATTGCACCCCATCCTGCTTTATTTTTTTTGGCCATTGACATGCTGATAAATAATATCAACAAAGTAATTACGAGAGTGGCGGATACAATATATGGGCGTTGAGCATCAGAAAACATATTATTGAAAAACAGTAAAATAGCTGCGGGAATTGCTATAAGTATTAATGTAAATGAGGCTTTAGAACTTTTTTCAATATGCTCTTCTATCTTAAGTTTTGGTAATTTTTTGGATATGCTAAAAAAGATTGCAACAAATGCAAATAAGCCGCCAAGAATTAACCATAACAATTTAATATTTGCCAGAGTAGGTTCTTTTCCGGCTGCACCAACACTCCCAAACAATACAATGCTTACAATAAGAGGTCCGAGTAAAGTACCAAATGAGTTAACCCCTCCTGCCATATTTAATCTATGTGAGCCGGTGGATGGATCTCCAAGGGCAATGGCGAACGGCTGAGCTGCAGTTTGCTGAAGTGAAAAACCCAATGCCACAATAAAGAATGCAGTTAACACAAGTCCGAAGGTTGCGCCGCCATAAGTGGAAACAAATGCCAGAGAAATTGCTCCTAAAAAAGAAATAAGCAATCCGAAAATAATACCATTTTTATAACCAATCCTGTTCAGTAAATCGACACCACTTGCCTGTGAAAAGAAATAAAGGACCAATGATCCGTAAAAATAGGCTCCATAATAGGAGGTGTCAATCAATTGCGATTGAAACTGATTTAAATGAAAATGCGATTTACAGAAAGGAATGAAAATGCCATTACCGGCCGCAACAAATCCCCAGAAAAAAAATACAGTTATTAAATTTGAAAGAGCCCCATAATTGGTTGGCTGTTTTGTTTGTTGATTCATAGCAATTGTTAGTTAAGTTTGAAAACTGAAAGTAACTATTTTTTTTTATTGAGAAATTTTTAAAAACCCATTTGTTTATTTTCATCAAAAAACAGCTTAATTTGAAAAATATTCATTCAGAACAATTGTTAGCATAATATGGAAATTATTCATGTAGCGGCCGAATGTTATCCGGTTGCAAAAGCAGGTGGATTAGGAGATGTGGTAGGGGCTTTGCCAAAATACCAAAACAAATTGGGACATTTTGCCAAAGTGGTAATGCCAATGTACCGGACAAGGTTTCTTTTACAAAATGAATGGGAATTGGTGCATGAGGGAGGACAGAATCTTGGTCAAAGTTTTTTTCATTACAGTGTGATAAAAGAAAAAACCAACAAACTTGGTTTCGATTTATTTCTCATTGATATTAAAGGGCTTCTTGACAGAGAAAAAATTTATGGTTATGATGATGATTCAGAACGATTTGTTGCTTTCCAGATTGCAACCTGTGACTGGATCAGTAAATGGAATCACCGGCCGGATATCATTCATGTACACGATTATCATGCAGGGCTTATTCCTTTTATGATGAAACACTGCCCGGCATTCAGCAATCTCAGTTTAATTCCAAGTGTCCTCACTATTCACAATGCACAATATCAGGGATGGATGGGTTGGGACAAAAGTTATTTATTACCCGCTTATGATGACTGGAAATGGGGCATGCTGGATTGGAAGAATAATATTAACCCGCTTGCATCTGCTGTAAAGTGTGCATGGAAAGTGAATACAGTCAGTTATAGTTATATGGATGAATTAAAATTATCCGCCAATGGTCTTGAGAATCTTTTTGAATATGAAAAAGGAAAATGTATCGGTATCTTAAATGGTATTGATAACGAGGTCTGGGATCCTGAAACTGATGAACACCTTATAAAGAATTTTTCAGTTGAAAATTTTGAAAAAGGAAAAAGAAAAAATAAAAAAGAACTGTGTAAACAATTCGGACTGGATATCGAAAAGCCTTTATTTACCTTCATTGGCCGCCTGGTGGGAGAGAAGGCAGCTGATATTTTACCTGAAGCCATTAGTTCTTCAGTATACCAACACCAGGGCAATTGTAATTTTCTGATCCTGGGCTCTGGTGATCCGGAAGTGGAAGTACAATTAGAAAATTTAAAACATCTTTTAAGTGGATATGTAAGCACATATATAGGATATAGCGAACCATTAAGTCATATAATGTATGCGGGAGCTGACTTCCTTTTAATGCCCAGCCGGGTAGAGCCATGCGGACTGAACCAGATGTATGCACTTAGATATGGAACCATTCCTATTGTACGAAATGTAGGTGGATTAAGAGACACCGTTGTCGATTATGGAGACTGGCAGGGCTTTGGAATTCGTTTTGACAACGCCAGTGTTTGGGATATTACTTATTCTGTGGGTCGGGCTATTGATCTATACTTTAATAAAAGGGAACAAATGAACCAGATGATCTCCTTCATGATGGGTATTGATCATTCATGGGAAACTTCTGCACAACAATACATATCTTTATATCAGGCGTTAAAATAATTTAGTGTTTATGGCAATCAGGACTATTACACACTCCAAAGAAATTTTATCTGTAATACTGGGTGGTGGTGCAGGCTCCAGGTTATATCCATTAACAGCCAGCAGGAGCAAGCCAGCTGTGCCAATAGCCGGAAAATACAGGTTGGTGGATATTCCAATTTCCAATTGCCTGAATAATGGAATAGGAAGAATGTTTGTTTTAACTCAATTCAATTCGGCTTCTTTAAACAGGCATATTAAGAATACTTATCATTTCAGTGCATTCAGCAAAGCATTTGTAGATATTCTTGCTGCTGAACAAACACCTGATAATCCGACATGGTTCCAGGGTACTGCCGATGCTGTAAGGCAGGGGTTAAGGCATATTGAACCTTTTGAAAGTGATTATGTGCTGATATTATCCGGTGACCAGTTATACCAAATGGATTTTGCAGAAATGCTGGACAACCACAAACAGACCGGCGCTGATATTTCAATTGCCACCATTCCAGTTGTCGATAAAGAAGCGCCGGAATTCGGGATCTTAAAATCTACTAATGGAATTATTACTGCGTTCATTGAAAAACCAAAAAAAGATTTACTGCCGGATTGGGTAAGCGATACAGGCGAAGTAATGAAAAATACAGGTAGAAATTATCTTGCTTCCATGGGAATATATATTTTCAACAGAAAATTATTGTTTGACTTATTACTGAATGATTTTAAAGATGCAACTGATTTCGGAAAAGAAATAATCCCGCAATCAATTAATAATTTAAAAGTGGCAAGTTACCAGTACACCGGATACTGGACCGATATTGGAAATATTTATTCTTTCTTTGAAGCAAACCTGAACCTAACGCAGGATTTACCCGAGTTCAATCTTTTTGATAATGAAAGAACCATTTATACAAGACCCCGTATGCTGCCGCCTGCTAAAATAAGTGGCACCACTTTAGAAAGAACATTAGTGGCTGAAGGCTCCATCATCACTGCCTCCAGGATTGAAAGAAGTGTAATAGGTATCCGTTCCCGCATTGGTCTTGGCTCTACATTAGTAAGTACCTACCTGATGGGTAATGATAATTATGAAACACTGTCAGAAATTTCAGAAGCTCAAAGCAAAGGAATTCCGATGTTGGGTATCGGCGAAAGATGTTATATTAAAAATGCAATTGTAGATAAAAACGTGAGGGTAGGAAATGATGTTCGTATTAATGGAGGCAGTCATTTAAACAATCAGGATCATTCACTTTATACAGTAAAAGACGGAATAATAGTGATGAAAAAAGGATCAGTCATCCCAAATGGATTTGTAATCTGATAAATCATTAATATTTATTAATAAAGCCGGATGTTATTTCTTCCGGCTTTATTGTTTATGAAAAAACTAAATCAAAATCAAAATATGTACTTTTTACATAAACTACTTATCTTCCATTTATAAATACACTTGCTTATGTCATCAGCTTATACAGGTATTAAACCAAAACTCTCTATTGTAGAAATTATCAATATGAGTGTTGGCTTTTTTGGAATACAATTCGGCTGGGACCTGCAAAGAGCTAATATGGGTCGTATTTATGAAAACCTCGGCGCTAATCCAGATCAGGTTCCCTTACTTTTTTTAGCTGCTCCATTGACTGGATTACTTGTACAGCCTGTCATTGGATATCTTAGTGACAGAACATGGCATCCTAAGTGGGGAAGAAGAAGACCTTATTTTATGGTTGGTGCTATACTCAGTTCAATAGCATTATTTTTTATGCCCTACAGCAGTGCATTATGGATGGCAGCAGGTTTATTATGGATTTTAGATACTTGTGGAAATATTGCAATGGAACCTTTCCGGGCTTTTGTTACTGATAAATTACCCGATAGCCAGGTTAACAGAGGCTTCATTATGCAAAGCCTTATGATAGGGTTGGGAGGAAGTATTGCCTCAGCACTTCCCTGGATGATGCGTAATATTTTTCATGTCGCCAATACAGCTGAAAAAGGCTCTATCCCGGAAAATGTACAATGGTCATTTTATATTGGTGGTTTCTTTTTTCTTTCCGCTGTTTTTTATACAGTGTTTACAACAAAAGAATATCCACCATCCGATTTAAACTTCCGGAATAAAGTAAAAGAATCAAGTAAAGGATTTGGAGGCGGCGCTAAAGAAATTTTCAGCGCTTTATCCAACATGCCGAAAAGAATGAAGATTGTTTCGTTGATTCAGTTTTTTACGTGGCCGGGTCTTTTTCTTATGTGGTTTTATTATACCACTGCAGTGGCAGTAAATGTATTTGGAGGAAAAGATGCAAGTGATTCTGTGTATGCATCGGGAGCAGATTTCGGAAGTCTCACATTATCGTATTATAGTGTAATAACTTTTTTATTTGCTTTGGTGCTGCCATCTATTGCTGATAAACTTGGAAGAAAGCTTACTCACTCATTATGCCTTTTGTGCGGCGCCCTTGGGTTGATAAGCGTAAGCTGGGTGCATGACAAATATTTTTTATACGCCAGCATGACGGGTGTGGGAATTGCATGGGCCAGTATTCTTTCTATGCCCTATGCCATGTTGAGTGGTGTATTGCCCAAAGATAAAGTAGGAATATACATGGGGATTTTCAATTTCTTTATTGTACTGCCAGAGATAATCGCTTCCCTTGGTTTTGGATGGTTAATGAAAAATGTTTTACATAATAACAGGCTGCTTGCAGTAGAAATTGGGGGAGGATTAATGATTCTGGCGGCAATAGTCTGTTATATTTTTATCAAAGAGAAAAAACATGAACAGATAGATGAAGAGCTTACTGCAGAATTAGAAATCAATGAACAACGCTCAGTTTAAATTTTATGAAAAAAAAAATTGTCCTTTTTTATTCCTTATTTCTTATTTCGTATTCATTATTTTCCCAGGATGTATATCCAACCCATTGGTGGGTGGGAATGAAGAATCCAAAACTGCAATTACTCATACATTCCAAAAACATTAAATCAGGAAATAGAGTATTTCTTAAAAATTATCCGGGAGTAAGAATTTCCGGTAGTCATATATTTGAAAACCCGAACTATATCGCCGTTGACCTGGAAATAAACAAAACTGCAAAGCCGGGAAAATTATTTCTCACATTTATGAGTATTGAAAGGCAAATCAGCCAACTTACTTATGAACTGAAACAACGGAGTAATGAAGATGGAAAAACAAGAGTGAAGGGAGTTACAGCTGAAGATTTGATTTATTTATTAATGCCCGATCGTTTCAGCAATGGCGATCCTTCCAATGATTTTTTTGCTGACATGAGGGACACAGGTCATGACCGCAACAACCCTTTTGACAGGCATGGTGGTGACTTATTGGGCGTGCAAAATCACCTTGATTATTTAAAAGATTTAGGTGTAACAGCTATATGGATGACACCGGTTGTGGAAAATGATATGAACCGTACATTGGAAAGCGGAACTTTGCGAAGCACTTATCACGGTTATGCTTTTACAGATCAGTATAAAATTGATAAAAGATTGGGTGGAGATAAGGCATATAAGGAACTGATTGAAGAAGCGCATAAAAAAGGGATGAAGATTATTCAGGATGCCGTGTATAATCATATTGGAAATGATCACTGGCTATTTCATGATCTGCCTGCCAAAGACTGGCTGAATCAATGGCCCGAATACCAGAATACATCGCATAGAAATTCAACCATATTTGATCCTAATGCTTCAACCATTGATAAAAAAATTACATTAGACGGATGGTTCACACCTTTCCTTGCCGATTTAAATCAGTGCAACCCTTATGTTTCCAACTTTCTTATTCAATATGCTGTTTGGGCAGCTGAAGAATATGGAATTGATGGATGGCGGGTAGATACTTATTTTTATAATGATGAAATATTTCTGAATAAAATAAATAATGTATTACTTAAAGAATTTCCAAAAATCTCTGTGTTTGGTGAAGTAGCAGTGAATAACCCGGTAAGTACTGCTTATTTTTCTGAAAACAATTTGTCTCTTTCATTTAAACATAATTGTCCTGGAGTCACAGATTTCCCCATCATGTTTTCAATTCATAATAGCTTAAATCAACCTTTTGATTGGGATAAAGGTGTGAGCAGTCTTTACCAGACACTTGCAGCTGATTTTTTATATAAAAATCCAATGCATAACTGTATTTCTCTGGATAACCATGATCAGGATAGATTTTATTCAGTAATTGGAGAAGATTTTAATAAATATAAAATGGGCATAGGTTTATTGTTGACACTAAGAGGCATACCGCAATTATATTATGGAACAGAAATTCTGATGAAGAATACAAGAAATCCTACAGATGCGGAGGTTAGAAAAGATTTTCCGGGGGGATGGCCGGATGATATAGAAAATAAATTTGAACCTTCAGGAAGAACATGGCAGGAAAATGAAGCATTTACTTATGTCAAAACACTGGCTGATTTCAGAAAAAACTCTTCTGCAATTAAAACCGGAAAAATGATGCAATATGTACCTGAAAATGGACTATATGTTTATTTCCGGTATGATGATAAACAAACTGTGATGTGTGTGGTGAATACAAGTTTTGAAGAAAAAATAATTGATTACACAAAATATTCTGAAAGAACAGCAGGCTTAAATATAGCCAATAATGTAATTACGGATAGCCGAATCAAACTAGATTCAAAAATTCCACCAAAGACAATGTGGGTTTTGGATTTAAGAAAAGGAAATCTAAACTTGCCAGGTGTGCAATAGGGTGGGAGGGTATTTCTTTCCTTTAACGATGCCAATTCCATTATAAAAAAATATTCCAAACAGACAGCTGTCCCCAGGTGCCCCAATCTTTAGTCGCTTTTTGTACTGTTGCTTTTAATTCATTTGCTACTTTCTTTTTCCCTTTTGTTGGGGGAATAATAATGTTTGTTTTAACCCCAACTACCTGAATATGGGTTGCTATCCAGCTTGTAAACATTCGGGGGATAGTGACACCCAGTACCATGCCGGGTAAACCATGAATTCCCATTGGACCGCCACTGGTAGTTATTTCATCGGTGTAAAAAGCAAAAACATAAACACTGTCAAAAATAACAGCCTGTGCTTTCCTGCAGTTAAAACCTGCAATTTCCCGTGTTTCGTTGGGCACCAATTTCCATTTCATTTTCATTAATGAATCACTTAACAAATAAGTGTTGTCAAAAATAAATTTTTGATTTGTGCAAGTATTGTTTTCGTAATCGCTGAACCAGATATTCTCTTCGGCATTATTACTGCCCCATGGCATCTTATCTTTTTCATTCAGCCGATCATATTTATATAAAGCTTTATCACCGTTAAATGTAAGATGATAATAAGTGGTTGAAAATTGCGGCATTTTATCCTTAAACATTTCAGCAAAAATTCCATCGCCAAACATCCGGTGATTATTAATTCGTACTTCGTATTCAATCATCCCGGAATTAATAAATTGCTGGGCATGTAATGTAATTGAACTTAAAATCAGCAGCGGGAAAAATATTTTTTTCATATTACTGTTTTAAAAAAACGATTTTGCGGGTTTTCCGTTTTTACTAATGTTCCAGGTGGCAGACAATAACCAAAACCTTCTTAATGTATTATAATATGTTTCAGTAAAACTATAACTGTCAAAATTTCTATCATAACCACGGTTTTGGTTAAGTAAATCCATAACACTTAATTTTATTTCCAGTTTATCTTCTTTCATAAATCGTTTTAAAACACTTGCATTCCAATTAGTAAAATTGGTACTATTGGAGAAGCGGGGATCTTTCTGCCTGAATTGTGTACTGATATTGGTGCCAATCTCGATTTTTTTAGCAATTGTTACATTTGCAGAAGCATTTCCATCTACAGACCAGTAATCAGCATTGGCACTTTTATTTACCGTTCCTTTTGAATGATTCCAGCCGAATTCAGGGCCAATATAAAAATTATATTTATCAGCAACATATTTGTTTAAATCAATGTTTAGAGCATAGCTACCCCGGTTAGTAATGTTCTTAACATTATTTACAAAATCAATGTTCCGGTTAATATTAATATTAGGTCCAAAACCAAACCGCCATTTTGTATCTTTTATTTTCATGCCGTAATTGGCATAAAAATTAATTCCATAAATACCGTCGGTATTTATGGTTTGATAAATCCGTTTTCCAACATTATCAATTGTGCTGGAATTTACAAAGGCATTTTGAGTCACGTTGAGAGATAAATTAGACCATAAATTTTTTTCTTTTAATACATTATAGAAATTATAGGAAGTATTGATATTGTGTCTGAAGGATTGTTTCAGAAAAGGATTACCGATGTAGACATTCAATGGATCGGTATTTACACGGGTTGGTTGCAATTGATCGGGCGTAGGGGCATTGTTGGAACCATTATATCTGATACTGATATTTTCATTAGGTTTCAGCTTATAGTTATAAGAAATTCTTGGAAGAAAGTTGGTGTAACGATAATTGGTGACTGTATTTACAGATAAATTCTTTTGTTCGAAATGTGTAAAGGCAATGGACGATCCAAAAGAGAAACTATATTTCTTTTTATTAAGTCTGAAATTAAGTCCCGGAGTATTGGCAGTACGGTTAAAAATAAATGAATTGCTCAGCGAATCCACTTCCTCTTCATACTTCCCGTTAAAGCTTTTAAAATTTGTTATGCGGTCGCTTTTACTGTTATTATAAGAAATACCGTAACTCAATTCCAGATAGAAATCTTTTTTAAGCGGCTCGGTGTATGAAACCTTTGCATTGATACTGTTATTGTTATTATCAATGATGTTTTGCTGATCAGTAGTGTCCCGGTGACTCAGCAGACCACTGAGGTAATAATTATTTAATGAATAGAGCAGGCCATCGCTTTTTGATTGACTCCAGTTAAAATCAGTATTTACAGAGAGAGTACGGGATAATTTTTTAAACTTATGTTTCCATAAGAAACTGGAACTAACATTATTTTTATCAGAATTATTAACACTGTTTCTGGTACTGTTATTAACAAACCGGGATTGCTCATCCAATGTTTCAGAATAATATTTATTGTCGGTACGGCCGGTGTTATTATTAAATTTTGATGTCCATTTTATTGAATTAAAGGAATCTAAATTGAAGTCCATCGTAAGATTAAAGGCATGCTTGATAGTGGAACTGAAATTATCGCTTCTGCTGTTGCTGCTCCAGCTGGTATCCGGTAAAAATGTTTGGGAAAAAACTTTAGTAATGCCGGGTGCATTAATTTTTGAAAATTTATAGCCGCTATTAAAACTATTCTTTCCATTATTGAATTTATCACTGAAGTGAAAGCCCCCGTTCCAGTTTTTAGGAATACCGCCTTTACCTCCCCTAAACCCGTCATCGTTATTAAAACTGATAAACATCCCTCCATCATCAGTCATACCACTATTCATGTTATCCATTCCACCACCATAATTCTGGGCATCCTGCCAATCAAGATTGGTTTGGCCGGTATTACTCATGATCCCGTATCCTGCCAGTTTCCTTTTGTTCTTAAATAAATTAAGCATTGCTGAATTATCATACTTATCTTTTAACCCGCCTCCGGCTTCTATTTTGCCAAAAAATCCTGCCTGTTTTTTCATTTTCAGATTAATCGTTTTGTCTTTTACACCATCGTCAATACCAGTAAACTCAGCCTGGTCACTTTTTTTATCAAATACCTGCACTTCCTGTACCGCATCAGCCCTGAGATTTTTAGTAGCAATTCCAGGATCCGTTCCAAAAAATTCTTCGCCATCTACCAATACTTTCTTTACCCGTTCGCCCATTGCAGTTATTTTACCCTCCTTGTCAACTGAAATGCCCGGCAACCTTCGTAATAGTTCTTCCACATTGGCACCCGGTCTGACTTTAAAACTATCAGCAGTATAAATAGTAGTATCGCCTTTAATTTTAATAGGGGACCCGCTTCTGACAATTACTTCTGCCAACAATTTGCTTTTGGGGATCATATAAATGGTACCCAGATCCAGCGACTCATTGGCTTTTAATTCTATATTATCAAAATAATCACCCATAAATGGATGTGTATTCATTATGATATATGACCCTGCGTTTAATAAGTTTAATTGAAACCTTCCCTCTTTATTGGCACGGGCAAATTTTACTAATGTAGAATCCGATCTTCTCAAAAGTATAATTGCCGTATTAGCGAGATTCTTTTTTTCTACAGAATCAATTACCATACCCTTAATGGAAGCTGATTGGGGAAATGCTGCTGCTGAAATTAATAACATCAAAATTCCGGAAAATAATTTTTTCATTGGTTGGCTATACTTTTGGTTTAATGGGGCTATTTATTCTCTTCGAACAGCAATTATGACCAGTCTAATTTCCGATGATAATTTGATAACTCTGTAAAATAGATTCTAATTTTACGTTAAAGGCAGGTATATTCTTTAAGCGGTAAATCATCCTGATTATTTATGGTTAAAAAAAATAAAAAATCAACAGACAAATCAGAATCAAATAAAGTAATAAAACACATTTCAATAAAAAAGAAATTTGAAGAAGAAAATTTTATTGATACTTCAAAGCCTGTCTGGAACTATTCACTGCTCAATGATGAAGATGTAAAAAATTATCAGGATGGCACTAATTATTCATTGTATGAAAAATTTGGTTCACACTCTCTGCAGGTAAATGAATTGTGGGGTATATATTTTTGTGTATGGGCTCCCAATGCAAGTTCTGTTTCCGTAGTTGGCAATTTTAATCATTGGAAAAACCACGAATATGAATTGTATCCCCGTTGGGATAAAAGTGGAATCTGGGAAGGTTTTATACCGGGTTTTAAACTGGGAGAGGTTTACAAATACCATATTGTTGGTTATAAAAAGAGAGAGGTGGATAAAGGCGATCCTTTTGCTAATTTCTGGGAAAAACGTCCAGATACAGCATCCATCACCTGGGATTTGCATTATGAATGGCAGGATAATGACTGGATGAAGAAAAGGAAAAAACACAATTCGATGGAGGCCCCCTGGAGTGTTTATGAAGTACATCTTGCCAGTTGGCAACGCCCTGATAAAAACGATGAAGAAAGTTATAATACCTACGATCAGATCAGGGAAAGGCTGGTGCCATATGTAAAAGAATTGGGATTTACTCATGTGGAGTTCATGCCGGTAACAGAACATCCGTTTGATGGTAGCTGGGGATATCAATGTACGGGCTTCTTTGCTGCAACCTCAAGGTTTGGTGATCCGCAAGGGTTAATGAAACTGATTGATGCATTTCACAAGGAAGGCATTGGAGTTATTCTTGATTGGGTGCCCTCACATTTTCCTTATGATGCACATGGTCTTTTCATGTTTGATGGTGCCCATACATATGAGTATGCAGATATGCGTAAAGGATTTCATCCGGATTGGAACAGCTATATTTTTAATTATAAAAGGGGAGAGGTAAAATCATTTCTTATTAGCAGCGCCAGGTATTGGTTTGATATTTTTCATATTGATGGAATAAGAGTGGATGCTGTTTCATCCATGTTGAAATTAAACTACTCAAGAAAACATGGTCAGTGGGAACCCAATGAATTTGGCGGTGATGGAAACCTTGAAGCTATAGCATTTATAAAAGATCTGAATGAAACTATATACCGGGATTTTCCAGATGTACAGACCATAGCTGAAGAGGCGACTGACTGGCCTGGTATTTCAAAACCCACCTGGCAAGATGGGCTTGGCTTCGGAATGAAGTGGATGATGGGTTGGATGCATGATACTTTGGATTATTTTAAAATGGACCCTATCAACAGACAGTTTCATCAGGACAAATTTTCATTCAGCATGATGTATTTCTATGATGAAAATTTTATGCTCCCACTAAGTCATGATGAAATAGTACATGGCAAAAGCCCAATGCTCTATAAAATGCCCGGTAACAATTGGCAAAAATTTGCGAATCTGCGACTACTGTATACATATATGTGGACTCACCCTGGAGCAAAACTCCTTTTCATGGGTAATGAGTTTGGCCAAACCAGCGAATGGAATTATAAAAGCGAACTGGATTGGCATTTGTTGCAATTTGATTCACACAGGTTACTAAAAAACTGTGTAGGCGATTTAAATAATTTACTTGCTACAGAATCAGCTTTACATCAGAATCAATTCCACATAGATGGTTTTGAATGGGTGGACCTTAATCACAGAGCAGAATCCGTAATTAGTTTTAAAAGAAAAGGGAGCAAGAAAGCAGATGATCTTCTGATTGTGCTTAATTTAACTCCTGTTGTAAGAAATGATTGGGAAATCTACGTTCATAATAAAGTCTTTACGAAGGAGATTTTCAATTCTGATGCAATAAAATATTGGGGGGCAGGTGATGTTTTTAACCCTGATATTAGATGTGAACTGGCTGATCAGGATCAAAAACTCTATAAGTTGACTTTAAACCTACCCCCCCTGGCTGCAATTATTTTGAAATGAGGAAGTTTTTGTTCGGTTTTAGCTTATTACAAGGCAATAAATAAAAGAGGGTTAAGGCTATGACTTACCAACTTAAAAAATTAATTTTGAATCGTACCTAATTTAATAGTAATCCGTAAAACAGACCCTATGAAGTCAAATTTACTTATACTCACCTTTTTGGTGATTACCTCTTCAGCGTTTGGCCAAACAGACAGCGCTGATTTCTTTTATCAAAAAGCTCTCAAAGAAAAAGAAGCTGGAAGAAAACTGGAAGTCTGGAAAAATTTGGACAAGGCTTTTAAATATAAGCCTGATGACAAAGCCATTGTTTCCGAACTGGCCACTATTCTTTTAGATCTTCGTAAATATGGACAAGCAAAAGAAATGTTTAAGAAGTTGGAACAATTAGGTGAGAATTCCCCTGCCTTATATAAACAAATACTTACTCTTTCTTACAATACGAAACAATTTGATGATGCAATTATTTATGCAGAAAAACTAAAAAAAGCAGATCCGAATGAAAAAGTAAGTCTTTACATTGGTAAAATAAATTATGACAGGGATAATTATGGTGAAGCCATAAAATATCTTCTGGTTGCAGAAAAAGAAGAGCCGCAAAATGCAGAAATACCTTACCTCATTGCCCATAGCTATGCCGATATGGCAAATTATAATCTATGTCTCCCATATTTTGAAAAAGCAATTCAATTAGATGTATCAAAAAATAACTGGGTATATGAACTGGGGCTTGTTTGCTATGCGATGCATGCTGATAAAGACGCTTTGAAATATATGCTGCTTGCAGCAGAAAGAGGATACAAAAGAGACAATGACTACCTGGAAAATCTGGGAATTGCATACCTCAATACAGGAAACCTTGATGATGGGTTAAAAATCCTTAAAGAGATTCTTGCAAAAAAGCCAAGCGATATGAATATTCTCAATATGGTAGCAGAAGCTTATTATTATACTGGAAAATTTGCAGAAGCAATTGATTATTGGGATCTGGTGCTTACTTATGACAAAACCAATGCACAATCATTATATATGATTGGTATGAGCTACCAGAAGAAAGGGGAAAAAGATAAAGGAATAACACTTTGCGATAAAGCAATTGAAATGGATCCAAGTCTTTCTTCTTACAAGCAAAAGAAAATGATGGCAGGTTTGTAACCAAATCAGAAATCAATAATAAACAGACCGGTAAGTGAAAATATACTTGCCGGTTTTTTTATATTCATCAATTGGGATATTACATCCTTTCAGGAACTTTAATGCCTAACAATCCCATAGCCGAGGCGATTACATGAATTGTCAGTTCACAAACCTGCAAGCGTAAATGTTTCTTCACTTCTGATTCTGCTTTCATTACTGAATGTTCGGTATAAAATGTATTAAAAGTCTTTGCCACTTCGAAAGCATAAATGGCCAGAACGGATGGATTGTGTTCTATTGCTGCCTGCTCCACAATTGTTAAGTATTGCTCAAGTTTAATGATAAGTTTTTTTTCTAATGGCAAAAGGTTCGTAGCACGCAATTCATGGCTAGCCTTAATTTCTTTGCGCAAAATTGATTTTATCCTTGCATGAGTATATTGAATAAATGGACCTGTGAAACCATGAAAGTCTATTGATTCTTCAGGATTAAAAATCATTTTCTTTTTAGGATCTACTCTGAGAAGGAAAAATTTCAATGCTCCCAATCCAATAATATCATATAGTTCTTTCAGCTCCTCAGTTGAAAAATCTTTTACCTTACCCAATTCTTCTGTATGTCTTCCTGAAATGGAAACCATTTCATCTACTAAATCATCAGCATCCACTGTGTTTCCCTCACGGCTTTTCATTCTTCCCCCCGGCAGCTCTACCATTCCATAACTTAAATGAAATACTCCATCAGCATAAGGCTTACCAAGCTTTTTTAAAATCAGCTTCAACACTTTCATATGATAATTCTGTTCATCGCCTATTACATAAATACTCTGGTCATAATGCAGGTCATCATATTTTTCCTGTGCGAGGCCAAGATCCTGTGTGATGTAAACGGAAGTGCCATCTTTTCTTAACACCAGTTTTTCATCCAGCCCTTCGTCCGTCAAATCTATCCATACACTGCCGTCATCTTTCTTAAAAAATACGCCCTGCTTCAAACCTTCTTCCACAAATTTTTTCCCTAAAAGGTAAGTATCACTTTCATAATATATTTTTGCGAAATCTGCTCCGATGCGTTTATAAGTAACATCAAAGCCTTCATACACCCATCCGTTCATTTTCTTCCAAAGAGCAATCACTTCCGGTTTCCCTGCTTCCCATTCAAGCAGCATTTGCTGCGTGGCCTTCATAACCGGCGCTTCTTTTTCTGCTTCTTCTTTGCTCATTCCTTTTGCCAGTAATTCTTCCACCTGTCTTTTAGATTCCTCATTGAATTTCACATAATAGTCGCCAACAAAATGATCGCCTTTTTTTCCCGTACTTCCAGGCGTTTCTCCATTTGCAAAAAGCTGCCATGCAATCATGCTCTTGCAAATATGAATCCCCCGGTCATTTACAATGCAGGTTTTTACTACTTCAAATCCATTTGCTTTTAGAATTTCGGCTATACTCCATCCCAAAAAGATATTTCTTAAATGACCAAGATGTAATGGTTTATTGGTATTTGGCGAAGAGTATTCTACCATTACTTTTTTCCCGTTTGCATTCTTTTTACCATAATTGACCTCCTTGTAATTAGAATTAAGAAAATCAATCCAGTAAATTTCATTTACGGATAGATTCAAAAAACCTTTAACGATATTAAACCCGGAAAAAAGATCAGTATTATTTTTTAATAAGTGTTCGCCTATTTCTTTTCCCAACTGTTCAGGTGGTTTTTTCAGTTGCTTAATAAAAGAAAAGAGAACCAGTGTGTAATCCCCTTCAAATTCAGGTTTGGTTTCATTGATCTGAATATCCTTATCTGTGAGAATAATTCCATAAAGATTTTCAATGGCTAGTTTTGATACTTGTCTTGTTTTATCCGCTACATTCATAGTCTATATAATCAAACCGCTTTATTTTCCCGATAGCTATAAGGTCAGCTGCGGGTGGGCAAAAATAACTCTTTCTTTGCGGGTAGCCATTCTTCAGGCCTTATCTTTGCCCGCTAATGAAAAAACATTTTCATAGCGTAAAAGAAAAGCTTATAAGTTTGATTGATTTCTTTTATCCGCTTTTTAATAAAGTGATGGATAAACAGAGTTTTCACTATGCAGCCTGCGGAGGAAGTAACACCATTTTTGATATCACCCTTTATTTCATCACTTATAATTTCATTCTTTTAAAACAGGTAATTCATATTGGAGCTTTCGCTATAAGTCCGCATATTGCTGCTTTCCTGTTTACTTTTCCTTTAACTTTTCTTTCCGGATATACCTTAATGCGATATATAGTTTTTCCAGAATCCACCGGTACAAGAAAAAGAGTTCAGATCAGCCGTTACTTGTTTGTTGTCTTCATCTGCATATTACTGAATTACGGATTTCTGAAATTGTTTGTTGAAGTTTTTGGCTGGTGGCCATTGCCTTCCAAACTGGCAACAACATTTTTTGTAGTTGCCTTTAGTTATTTTTCACAAAAAAAATTTGCATTTCGTACCCAACCCATTTAAAATTTAAAATTAACTGAATCCACATTTATCAGCAACCCGCCACTGGCATTACTGCGAATAATGAAAAAATCAGAAAGGGGATAAAAGTCAATAATTTTTAAATCATTCACCAGTCCATAGGATTTTACTCCTTTCATCCATTCATGATTCAATTGCCCGTTTATTAATGATTTTGCAGTATCAACATATTTTGCCAGATCAAAACGGGCATAACCTGATATTTCATTCGCAATTTTTTTATTAAACATCCAGTTGGCTGTACTAAGCAGAAGATTTTTTGTCTTTACATCAAAATCAATATCTCTTATTTCTATAATTCCCGTTTTCTCATTATAAAAAGGTTTGCCGGTAAAATAAACTATCCCTTCATTACTGCCACTAAAACTCATTTTAATGATTAACTTCTCGTTCCCGGAACCATAGATACGGCAATCTTTCACAATTATGGTTTTCTTAATTTTTCCTTTTTCAAAATAAAATTGTTTGCCTTTTATCTGTGCATTTAGAATAATGCTGAGTGAATCATAATTCAATATTGCATCCAGAAAAATATTAAAACCCGGCCTGGACAAAGAATTATCAAGGTTGGGTACTTGTGTATATACATCTGCAGGTTTTTCAAAACGGATAACCGGCCTTGCCGTCATGCCAAGAAAAATATTCAGCGAATCATTCACCGCAAAAAAATTATTGAGTTTTATTTTCTGAGGGTTGATCTGTAACCATCCAAGACCGCGAATGTCATACGCAGAAGAAAGTTTATTCCAAAGCTGCTGTACTTGCGATTTTAAATCATTAACAGCAAAAGAATCCTCAATATTTTTTTTTGCAAAATCCAATTCACCTTTCAATCCTTTCATTACCTGGCCGGTGATATCTGCCCCGAAAAAACATACCGTGCATTTATCAACTGGCACTGGCTCCAGTCTTATTATGTTGAGTTTAATTTTATAATCCGGTAAAATGTTAATAGTATTCGTAAACCCAATTTTTACCTTTCTTTCGCCTTCATCAAATCCACAACGGCAGGGTGGTGCCCAGGGAGAAACTACTGTATTACCAAGGCAAATCCTGGTAGAGCCAATGATTTTATAAAAGCCGGTAAATCCCATGTTGATCAATTGGCCGCTTGTATTTATCTGTAACGGGCCCCGGCGAAAATTATATTTATACCGGTTTGCACAATCAAAATTTATCCAGTCATCGGGCCAATTGGTAGAAGTAAAAACTGTATTTATTCTTCTTTCTGCAAGTGCATAAAGTGGTTTCAGATTTATCTGGATAGGAATATTAACTTCAGATTCAGGAAGTGAATCAAGATGGAAATTTGTTTTTGAAAGAAATGGTTTATCAGAAATTATTTTTTTGCTGCAGGAAGTCAGGAATACAATTAATACTGCCAGAATAAAAAATCCTCCTCCTCTCATGATTATTATTATGCATTAAAAATAACAAAAGAAAGGAAAAGGAATTGTGAAAACCTCACTCCCAACCCATCTCCAGAAGAGGGGGAGAAGAGATGTAAAAATATTTAGAAACCTTCTTTCGGTTGAGTCATGCTGAACCAATTGCCGCATCCATCTGTAATCACAGCTTCAATGCCATAAAATTGCTCTTTAGGCTCTGATTTAAAAATCACCCCTTTTGCTTTCAATTCCTCATAAGTTGCCCTGCAATCGGAGGTGTACAAAGCACCGGCCCCCATCACCCCTTTTTCTAGTAAAAGTTTAAGGGCTGCATTAACATCTTCGTCAAAACCATTTGTACTATTCACTGGGAAAAGAACGATTTCAAGGTCAGGTTGATCGGGAGCATTTACGGTAAGCCAGCGAAAACCATTATCCATTTTAGCATCTGTATTTACTTTAAAGCCCAGTTTATTTACATAAAAATCAAATGCTTTTTCCTGGTCGGTGACAAACAAAGAGGTGTGAGACATTTTTGTAATCATAAAATAAATTTTAGAATATAAAAATAGAAAGGAGAAAGAAAAATCCGTTATTGATTATTGCTTTGTTTATCTAATTCATAAGAATCAATAAAACAACCTGGAATAAATCTTTTTGGAGTTTTTAGCGTCTGTTGTTTTTTAAGCCATGCCATGTTCCGGTAATAGGTGGGTGCAAATCCAATTTCTTTTTTAAATAAAATGCTGAAGGAGCCAATGCTTTCAAAACCCACTTCATTGCAGACATCGGTTACCGTTTTATTTTCTGATAACAAATCTTTGGCTTTATCCAATCTTTTTAGTGTAATGTATTGCTGCGGTGTTCTCTTATATACCTGCCTGAACAAACGATGAAAATGAAAACGGGAAAGAAAGGCCTGTCGGGATACCTGTTCGAGATTTATACCATCCTGGTAATTTTCGTCAATAAAAACCTTAGCGGCCACGATACGTCGATATATATCAGTTGTTAACTCCATTTTTAGTTTATTTCTTTCTTAAAGCATATACTTGTGTCCATGCCACTATACTGCTCGTAGTTGGGAATCTTTTTATACCCCAATTTAGTATAAAGACGAATAGCTTCAGGCTGTCCGGTTCCCGTTTCAAGAACTATGTAACTAAATTTTAATTCTTTTGCCCATTTCTCCAATTCATTTACAAGAAAAGCCCCGATTCCCTTACTTCGCCATTCATCCGCTACATACATTCTTTTTAATTCCGCAGTGTCGGAATCAAAATTTTTGAAACATCCACATCCCACGGGTGTTTCACCGGCATAAGCAACAACCACTGTTTCCAGGTTTTTCACCTGGTCGTATTGATCGTATATCAATTGTATTTCCCCATACCTGTTGCTGAGTTCCTTGTCAAGTTGTTTTACCAGCCATTGAAAATCTATATCGTTAGTGTCTGTTCTTTTTATCGTCAGCATACTAAATATTACTTGGGTTCTTCCATCCTTTACCAAGCCGCTCAATTGTTCCATTCAATCTTTCAGTCCTGGTTTCTTCTCTTTTAGCCGTTACTATCCACTCGATGTATTCCTTTTTATTAGTGAATGACAGCGCATTGAAAAAATCAGATTGTTTTTTATTCTTATTTAAAAGGCTTTCTAAATCATCCGGCAGTTTCACTTCCTTTGTAACTGGATTCACCCATTTAAAAATTTCACGTTCAGGTTTTGGCTTTGCCTCTTTCTTTTTATCTGCTTCTGTCTTTGCACGAAAACCAAATACGGACCAGGTATCATCAAAGGAAATTAAACTGATCCAGGTAAGTTTATCTCCTTCTTTCAATAAACAATCCCAACCTTTATCCCTTGTAAGATCGGCTTGCATTTTAGAAGTCCCTTTAGGATAATAAACCCATACAATCACCTCCGGCTTTACCAGTTTCAAAACACGACTCATTTCTTTTTCCATCTGAGCTTTGTTAATTACAAACCAATGGACCTGGTTGTAAGTTTTTGTTCCGCCTGAGGCGGAATCAGAAATAGTAACTCCCGTTGGAACAGGAGCAAGGCCTTTCTTAAAATTATCAGGGGCATGAAGGGTAAGCAGGGAATAACCTTGTTTGATTTTTAATTTATCAGAAACTGAAATAGCCACAATTAAATTATTTTATCAAATGTAAAACTTATCCATAATCCTTATTTATCGAATATTGCTTTAAGCTTTTGATTAGACAGAAAGCAAATTGAAAATATTCCCGGGTTTCAAATGCCTAATAGCGAACAGAACCTTAAACGGAGCGTCGCAAGGGACTTTCAATCAAGGCTCAAAAGCCGGGCATCAAAATATTAGACCCTTATACTCACATTAGATTCTGCCAATTTTTCATCTGCTTAGCCCGTGGCACTATCATTGAGAACCTATAATGAACCTGTCTACAGTCAGGCAGGGCATAAAATTGAAATAAAATGGGAAAGATTATAGGAATAGATTTAGGAACAACGAATAGCTGCGTAGCCGTAATGGAAGGCAGTGAACCAGTTGTAATTGCCAATGACGAGGGCCGCCGAACAACCCCGTCTGTTGTGGCTTTTCTGAAGAATGGCGAACGGAAAGTGGGTGACCCTGCAAAGAGGCAGGCCATTACGAACCCGCATAATACCATTACCAGTGTAAAGCGGTTTATGGGGCGCCGCCACGATGAAGTGACCGAAGAAATAAGTCACTGGAGTTATAAAGTGATAAAGGGTGACAATAATACTTGTCGAATTGACATTGAAGGCCGCCCTTATACGCCACAGGAAATTTCGGCTATGATCCTTCAGAAAATGAAGAAAACTGCTGAGGATTACCTTGGCCATGAAGTAACTGATGCAGTAATTACTGTTCCTGCTTACTTTAATGATGCACAAAGACAGGCAACGAAAGAAGCCGGGGAAGTAGCCGGTCTTAATGTTCGCCGTATAGTAAACGAACCTACAGCCGCAGCATTAGCTTATGGATTGGATAAAGGAAAACATGATCAGAAGATTGCTGTATTTGACCTTGGTGGTGGTACGTTTGATATATCAGTGCTTGAATTAGGTGATGGTGTGTTTGAAGTAAAAAGCACGAATGGTGATACACACCTTGGTGGTGATGATTTTGATAAAGTGATTATGGACTGGCTGGCAGATGAATTTAAAAAAGATGAAGCCATTGATCTACGCAAGGACCCAATGGCCTTACAACGTTTAAAAGAAGCATCAGAAAAAGCAAAAGTGGAATTGAGTTCTTCTTCAGAAACAGAGATTAATCTTCCATATATCACAGCCGTGGATGGTGTACCTAAGCACCTGGTAAAAAAATTAAGCCGTGCAAAATTTGAACAGTTGGCTGACAAATTATTTGCCCGCTGTTTAAAACCCTGCGAGCAGGCATTGAAAGATGCGGGATATGATGTATCAAAAATTGATGAAGTAATATTGGTAGGAGGTAGTACAAGAATTCCGAAAGTGCAGGAGATTGTAGAAAAATTCTTTGGCAGAAAGCCAAACAGAAGTGTGAACCCTGATGAAGTAGTAGCTGTTGGAGCTGCTATTCAGGGAGCTGTTCTTACCGGTGAAGTGAAAGATGTTTTATTGCTGGATGTTACGCCACTCAGTCTTGGTATTGAAACTTTGGGTGGGGTAATGACTCCTCTTATTCCAAGCAATACAACTATCCCGACAAAAAAATCAGAAGTATTTTCTACAGCCAGCGATAACCAGCCCGGCGTACAGATACATGTGGTGCAGGGTGAACGTGGAATGGCGAAGGATAATAAAAGTCTTGGCATGTTTAACCTGGATGGAATACCACCGGCACCGAGAGGATTGCCACAGATAGAAGTAATCTTTGATATAGACGCTAATGGTATTCTTCATGTAACAGCAAAAGATAAAGGCACGGGGAAAGAACAAAAGATCCGTATTGAAGCAGGAAGCGGATTAACCAAAGAGGAAATAGAAAAAATGAAGAATGATGCAAAGGTTAATGAAGCAGCAGATAAAGCAGAAAAGGAAAGAGTAGAAAAATTAAATACCGCTGACAGTTTGGTTTTCCAGACAGAGAAGCAGTTAAAAGAATACGGAGAAAAAATTCCTGCAGAAAAGAAAACAGTTATTGAAACAGCAGTAAATAAATTGAAAGAAGCACATAAAGCACAGGATATAGCAGCTATTGATACTGCGATGACTGAACTAAACGCTGCATGGACAGCCGCCAGCCAAGATATTTATAATGCGCAGCAACAACAACCTAATGCTGAACAACCGGCAGGCGATGGGCAAAAGCAAGAGGGTAGTACCAATGCAGAGAATGTGCAGGATGTGCCGTTTGAGGAGGTGAAGTAAGTCAGAATTTGGATTTTATTAGATTAGGATTTTGATAAATAATAAAAAACCGTAGCTCTGAAAGGCTACGGTTTTTGTTTTACGCATATCACAAATAAAAATTATTTTTTTGGAGGGGCGCCTGCCGCTTTAAATTGATAAAAGA